>NZ_JBFAPT010000016.1:0-242984 GCF_040676845.1 Nonomuraea sp. NPDC049504 | reverse complement strand
CACCACTTGAGTGGTGCTTGGTTTCCCCATGCGGACTTCCCCGGATCATCGTCTGGTTGGCGCCCCCGCCGGGGGCGCCCCCGCAGCCCGGCGCGCCCAAGGCGAGCGCGGCCAGCAGGGGCAGCACGCGTACGGTCGTCGCTCTCATGCGGTACCTCCTGCTGACGGGCCATCTGTTGAGGTAGACGTACCCAGGACGGCCTTGGTTCGCGTGCCTCGTCGTATGCCCCGCGAAGGTCCCGGCGGTCGAGGTCTTTGGTCCATGGCTGAGCCGGGCCTGCGCGGGTAGCGTCCGGGCATGACCACCTTCGATCTCACCGCCCTGCGGGCCGTCGTCTTCGACACCGACGGCGTGGTCACCGACACGGCCCGGGTGCACGCGGCGGCGTGGAAGCACGTGTTCGACGGCTTCCTGCGCGGCCGTTCCGCGCCGTTCGACGTACGCGCCGACTACCTGACCTATGTGGACGGGCGGCCGCGGCTCGACGGCGTGCGCACGTTCCTGGCCTCGCGCGGCGTCTCGCTGCCCGAGGGCGGGCCGGACGACGAGCCGGGCGCGCCGACCGTCCACGGGCTGGGCCGGGCCAAGGACGAATTGTTCGTCCGGGAGATCGCGCAGCACGGCGTGGCCGCGTTCCCCTCGACGGTCGAGCTGCTGCACGAGCTGCGCAGGCGCGGCTGCCGCACCGCGGTGGTCTCGGCCAGCAGGCACTGCCGCTCGATGGTGGCGTCGGCGGGCGTGCTGCACCTGTTCGACGTGCTGGTGGACGGCACGGACGCGGCCAGGCTCGGCCTGCCGGGCAAGCCGGACCCGGCACTGTTCCTGGAGGCCGCGCGGCGGCTCGATCTGCCCGCCGGGCAGGTGGGCGTGGTGGAGGACGCGGTGCCCGGCGTCGAGGCGGCCCGCAGGGGCGGTTTCGGGCGGATCGTCGCGGTGGACAGGAGCGGCACGCGGGCCGCCGCGATGCTGGCCGCGGGCGCCGACGCGGTGGTGTCCGACCTGGCGGAGGCCGACGTCACGGGACGGGTGCCGGTGGGGCGGCGATGAGCGCGTGGACGCTCACGTACGAGGGGTTCGATCCCGAGGGTGAGGGGCTGCGCGAGGCGCTGTGCACGCTGGGCAACGGCCGGTTCGCGACGCGGGGGGCGACGCCGGACGGGGAGCCGCGGACGCCGGGCACGTACCTGGCGGGGTGTTACGACCGGCTCGACTCGGTCGTGGCCGGGCACACCGTCACCAACGAGGACATCGTCAACCTGCCCGACTGGCTGCCGCTGCGGTTCGCCACGCCCGGCACGGACTGGTTCCGTCCGCAGGCGGCCGACCTGCTGCTCTACCGGCACGAGCTGGACCTGCGGCACGGCGTGCTGGTGCGGCTGCTGCGCTGGCGCGACGCGGAGGGCCGCGTCACCCGGGTACGCCAGCGCCGCCTGGTGTCGATGGCGGATCCGTACCTCGCGGCGCAGGAGTGCACGTTCACCGCCGAGAACTGGTCGGGCCCGCTGCGGGTGCGGGCCGCCCTGGAGGGTCGGGTCGCCAACGACGGCGTGGCCCGCTACCGCGACCTGCGCGGCGACCACCTGACCTGCCACGAGACCGGCTCCGAGGACGACCTGGCCTGGCTGACGGCCGTCACCCGCTCCTCCCACGTCGTCGTGGCGCTGGCCGCCAGGATCGACGCGGAGACCGGCACGACAGCACGTCCGGTGCTGGCGGGTGACCACATCACCTCCGACCACGTGCTCGACCTGGCGCAGGGACGCCCGTCCCGGCTCGTCAAGACCGTGGCGCTGACGTCGTCGCGCGACCCCGCCAGTCACGACCCGCGCTCGTCGGCGCTGCGGCACGTACGCAGGGCGCCGCCCTTCCCCGAGCTGCTGGCCCGGCACATGGCGGCATGGGAGGGGCTGTGGCGCAGGGCCAGGATGGACGTGGACGGCTCCGAGCTGTCGCAGCTCGTCCACGTGAACATCTTCCACCTGCTGCAGACGCTCTCCCCGCACACCGCCGGCCTCGACGCCGGGGTGCCCGCGCGGGGGCTGCACGGCGAGGCGTACCGGGGGCACGTGTTCTGGGACGAGTTGTTCGTCCTGCCGTGGCTCGCGCTGCGCTTCCCCGAGATCTCCGAGGGGCTGCTGCGGTATCGGTGGCGGCGGCTGCCCGAGGCCATGGACGCGGCCCGGCGGACCGGGCACGACGGCGCCATGTTCCCCTGGCAGAGCGGCAGCGACGGCCGCGAGGAGACCCAGGTCCTGCACCTCAACCCCAAGTCGGGCCGCTGGCTGCCGGACGACTCCCGGCTGCAGCGGCACGTCGGCCTGGCCGTCGCGTACGACGTGTGGCGGCACTTCCTCGCCACCGGCTCGATGCCGGTGTGGTGCGCCGAGATGCTGCTGGAGATCGCCCGCTTCTTCGCCTCGCTCGCCGTCGAGATCGACGGCCGGTACGAGATCCGCGGCGTCATGGGCCCCGACGAGTACCACGAGACCTACCCCGGCGCGGACTTCCCCGGCCTGGACAACAACGCCTACACCAACGTGATGACCGCCTGGCTGATGCGCCGCGCCCGCGAGGCCGCCGCGCTCTGCCCCGACGTCACGCCGCGCCCCGGCGAGCTCGACCACTGGGACGACGTGAGCCGCCGCCTGCGGGTCGACTTCCACGACGGCGTCATCAGCCAGTTCACCGGGTACGCCGAGCTGGAGGAGCTCGACTGGGACCGCTACGGCGGCGTGCGCCGGCTGGACCGGGCGCTGGAGGCCGACGGCGACGACGTCAACCGCTACAAGGCGTCCAAGCAGGCCGACACGCTGATGCTCTGCTACCTGCTGACCGGCGACGAGCTGACCGGGCTGCTCGAACACCTCGGCTACGAGGCGGACGACGGCCTCATCCCCCGGACGATCGCGTACTACCTGCGGCGCACCAGCCACGGCTCCACGCTCAGCGCCGTCGTGCACGCCTGGGCGCTGGCCAGGCTCGATCGGGAACGGTCGTGGGAGTTCTTCATCGAGGCGCTGCAGAGCGACCTGAAGGACGTCCAGGGCGGGACCACCGCGGAAGGCATCCACCTGGGCGCCATGGGCGGCACGCTCGACCTGCTGCAACGCTGCTACCTCGGGGTGGAGCCGCGGCGCGACGGGCTGTGGCTCGACCCGCTGCTGCCCGACCGGCTCGGCGAGGCGTCGATGCCGATCTGCTACCGGGGGCGGCGGCTGTTCATCGACGCCGATGACCACGAGGCACGCGTCAACGGGGTCGCGTGCCGCACCTTCAAGCCAGGAGAGGCCATCATGTCCGGCACCGGCGACCTCGGTCGACGCATCATCCACCACCGCGAGCGCCGCGGGCTGACCCGCGAGCAGGTCGCCGAGCACGCGGGCATGTCGGCGGGCTACCTCAAATACCTGGAGGAGCACGCCGACACTCCCGACGGCGGCACGCTCTACCGGCTCGCCGACGCGCTGGGGACCACGGTGGACGAGCTGCTCGGCGGCGGGCACGACCGGCCGCCCGGCCGTGGCCCCGCCGCCGCGCACCCCAGTCTGGAGACGCTGGACGAGGCCGAGTCGCTGCGGCTGATCGCGCCGGGCGGCATCGGGCGGGTCGCGTTCAGCGGCTCGCACGGGCCGACCGTGCTGCCGGTCAACTACAAGCTGCACGACGGGAACATCATCTTCCGTACGGCGGCGGGCGGGCCGATGGACAAGGACCTGCGTACCGGGCTGGAAGGCGTGGACATCGTCATCGCCTTCCAGATCGACCACTTCGACGAGGCCACCAGGGAGGGGTGGAGCGTGCTGGTGCAGGGGCCCGCGCACCACATGCCGCCCGAGGACACGGCCGACCTCGCCCGTTCCGGGGTCACGCCGTGGGCGGGCGGCGACCGGCCGCTCTACATCCGGATCACGCCGCAGCGCGTCACCGGCCGCCGCATCCACGGCATCTGACGGGTCCTACTGGCCTGACGGGCAGCCCGTGGCGGCGAAGGCCATGAAGCGGGTCGTCTCGCGTTCGTCGAAGTTGTCGTCCGAGCCGATCACCAGCGTGCACTCGCCGCCGGCCAGGCGCGGGCCCCACGACAGGCTCTCCAGGTTCTGCACCGGAGGACGGAACGTGCCGAGGTCGTAGACCAGGCGCTTGCCGACCGGGCGGTAGCCGCCGCGGGCCAGCGAGTCGCGGCCTAGCACGTTGGAGGCGCCGCGCAGGTCGATCTCGTACAGCTTGACGCGGTAGTTCACGCCCTCGATCCAGGAACGTTCCAGCGCCAGGTAGCGGTGGTCGTCGATGGCCAGGATCTCCGACACGCCGGTGTCGGCGTCGCCGGTGGGCGGGTTCGGCGGCTCGGGCAGGCGGTCGAGGCGGTAGGCGTACTGGCCGCGCGGCCTGCCCTGGCGGTCCCAGACGGTGATCCTGGCCAGCGAGCCGCGCTCGGCCGTCGGCAGGGGGCCGTCCTCGTAACGCGGGCCCTCGGTGACGGCGGTGACGGAACGGGCGGTGACCGCCAATCCCTCGAATCCGAAATTACGCCTTGGGCCACGTTCCGTATTCGTTAGCCGCAAATTACGCGGGAGTGCGAATTCGCCCACTTGGCGGCCGTTCAGGTCCGTTCTGCGAATGGCCGGTTGCGAAATGGGGATGTCGGGATTTCTGGCGTCGGGCCGGTCCCCCTCGTCGCCCCACACCAGCCGGCCCGTCCACCGGTCGAACCTGATCGTCTCCGGGTCCGCCGCGCCCGGCCTGCCGTACCCGGGGTACGGGGTGCCGTCCGGGCGGGTCAGCGTGCGGACGCCGGTCAGGCGGACACCGGTGAAGTCGCCGGTCCTGCGGTTGATGTCGAGGTGGCCGGTGTAGAAGCGGGCCGGGTTGTAGCGGTCGCGGTCGTCGGAGATGAGATACCAGGTGCCGGTGCGCGGGTCACGGTCGACGCCGGACAGGCCGCCCACGGTGGTGCCCTGGAACGTCATCTTGTACGGGATGCGCTGCTCGCCGAGGAAGCGCGTGATGCGTACCGGCGCCCGCCGCTCCGCCGCCTCCGCCGCCTCCGCCGCCGGCGCGGTGGCCAGCACCGTGGCGAATGCCATGGCTATTCCGGTTATTCTCCGAGCACGACCCATTTGAGCCTCCGTCCTGGAAATCGACGGAGGCCATGAAAGCGCGAATCAAAAGCGAAGTCCACGAACCACCCAACGGCATGCCGCCCTCCAAAGGCCCACAAATTCCTTCGGGGTGGAGGACGGGTTGGTGTGGTGGAGCGAAAGACCCGGCCGGGGACGGAGGGAGCGGCCCACGTGCCCCCACGGTGTCCGGTCTCTTCTCCTCCCCCTGGTCAGGGGGTGGGACGGATGAGGGTGCCTATGACGGTTGTCGCGTCGTACTCCGGTGAGGTGGCGATGCGGGGGAGGAGGCCGGCTGAGCTCACTGCTTCGGCGGTGGTCGCCGCCTGGTTCTGGCTGGTCTCCACCAGGAGGCGGCCGCCGGGGGTCAGCCAGAAGGGGGCGGCGGCGATCACGCGGCGGACGACGTCCAAGCCGTCCTCGCCGCCGTCCAGGGCGAAGCGGGGCTCGTGGAGGCGGGCTTCCGGGGGCAGGAGGGCGACCGATTCCGAGGGGACGTAGGGCGGGCTGGTGATGAGGATGTCGACCCGGCCTCGGAGCGACGACGGCAGGGGGTCGTACAGGTCGCCCTGGTAGACGTGCGCGCCGGGCAGGTTGCGGCGGGCGCAGCGCACGGCGGCCGGGTCGAGGTCGGCCGCGTGCAGCTCCACCCGCCCGGCCAGTCCCGCCGCGACGGCGGCGCCCATGGCGCCGGTGCCGCAGCACATGTCGAGGACCACCGGCCGGCCCGGCACCTCGCGGGCGAGGGCGACGGCGCGGTCGATGAGGAACTCCGTGCGCGGCCTGGGCACGAACACGCCGGGCTCGACGTGGACGCGCAGCCCGCAGAACGACGCCCACCCGAGGACGTGCTCCAGCGGCTCGCCGGCGACCCGGCGTTCGAGCATGGCGGCGAGGGCGTCGGCGGTGGCGGCGGTCGAGACGAGCAGCTCGGCTTCGTCCTCGGCGAAGACGCAGCCGGCGGCACGCAGCCTGGCGACGATCTCAGCGGAAGGAAGCGACGAGGAGGAGACAGACATGGAAACCTTTCGGGATGCCGTCGGGCGCTCCCGCGGTCACCTAGTCCTGGTGGGCCGCACGGTTACGGGAAGGGAGCACCCGGCCTGACACAGCGGCGATGGGTCTCACCTCCCTGGGACGAGCACGGACGATCACTTCTGCGAGCGCCACGGTACCAGAGCGCTCAACGCCGCTCGTGACGGGGTGCGAGCGGGACGCTGCCGTGCGGATGGATACCGGTCCCCCCGGGCTGGTCCGCCTGGAAGCCGGGCGGCTGGTCAGATGCGGCGGGCGAGGGCGAGTTCGGTGGTGAGGGTCAGGTCGAGGCCGTCGCCCACCAGCTCGCCGACCTCGCCCAGCACGCGTTCGCGCACGTCGGGCGGGAGGATCCGGTACACGGACATCGTGCCGGTGAGGGTGACGAAGCGGTCGGCGTCGTAGCGCTCTGTCCTGGTGTAGCGGCGCCGGTCGAGGTCGGTGAAGCGGGGGTCGTCCTCCAGCAGGTGGCGGGACTCCTCGGCGCGGTCGCCCTCGTTCTGGTGCAGGCTCTGGCTGGCCAGGCCGTACCGCTCGGCCAGCCGGCCGAGTGCGGCGCGCACCCCGTCGTCGGCGGGGATGTAGTGGTTCCAGAACAGCGCCAGCGCCCCTGAGGGGGCCAGTGCGTCATGGGCCAGGTCCCAGCGCCGGTCGGGGTCCACCCAGTGCCAGGCCTGCGCGGAGTAGAGCAGCGCGAAGCGGCGGTCGGGGACGTAGTCCTCGAAGATCCCGCTCACCACCCGCACACCGGGGCACTTGGCCGTGAGCGCCGCCGCCATCCTGGGGTCGGGCTCGACGCACGTCAGGTCGCTCACGTGGGCGGCGAAGCCGGCGGTGGCCTTGCCCGTGCCGGCGCCGACCTCCAGCACCGGCCCGTCGGGCGCGTAGGCGAGCACCTCGGTGACGAGCCGCTCGGGGTAGCCGGGCCGCGCGGCCTCGTACTGCTCGACCGCCTCGCCGAACACCACGCTCCGCCGCCGGTCCACTCCCATGGCGCTCCCCCTTCGTCCGTACGCGAGTGCCGATTCAATCACGCCCGGCGCGGGCGGGCGGAAGGGAGTAGGGTCCGGTGACTGTGAGGGATGAGCGCGACGAGCCGGTCGAATACCGGCAGAGCCGGTTCCGTACGCCGCCGGGCGCGACCGAGGTGCTGCTGGTGCGGCACGGCGAGTCCGAGCCGGCCCGCCCCGACCGGGCGTTCCCGCTGGTCGGCGGGCAGGGTGACCCGGCGCTCGCGCCCGAGGGCCGCGAGCAGGCCGAGCGGGTGGCGCTGCGGCTGGCCGCCGAGCGGATCGACGCGATCTACGTCAGCACGTTGCGCCGCACCTCCGAGACGGCGGCGCCGCTGGCCGCCCGGCTGGACGTGACGCCGGTGACAGAGGCCGAGCTGCGCGAGGTGCACCTGGGCGAATGGGAGGGCGGGCTGTTCCGCCGCATGGTGGCGGAGGGCCATCCGGTCGCCCGCCGCATGGCGCAGGAGGAGCGCTGGGACGTCATCCCCGGCGCGGAGCCGGCGGCGGCGTTCTCCGAGCGGGTCAGGAAGGTGCTGGAGAAGCTCGCGGCCGCCCATCCCGACCAGCGGATCGTGGTGGTGACCCACGCTGGCGTGATCGCGGAGGCGCTGGCGGCGGCCACCGGGTCGCGGCCGTTCGCGTTCCTGGGGGTCGACAACGCCTCGGTGTCGCATCTGGTGCTGACCGAGGCGCGGTGGATCCTGCGCAGGTTCAACGACACCGCGCACCTCGCCCCCTTCTTCACCACCACCGCCGCGCTGCCCACCTGACCGGGGCCGCGTGGTGAAGAGGCTGATCGCCCGGCTGTGGCGGAGCCTGCGCGGGTCGGTGAAGTGGCGGCTGCTCTACCTGACGCAGGACAAGTTCATGGTCGGGGTGACCGGGGTGGTGCGCGACCGCGACGGGCGGGTGCTGCTGCTGCGGCACCGGTTCTGGTCCGAGGAGCGTCCGTGGGGGCTGCCCACGGGCGGCGCGAAGCGCGGCGAGACGTTCGAGCAGACGGTCGTGCGCGAGGTGCGCGAGGAGACCGGGCTGGAGGTGCGGGTGGGCGAGCTGGTGCTGCTCAAGAGCGGGTTCCGGCTCAGGATGGAGGTCGCGTACGCGGCCGAGTACGCGGGCGGCGGCACCCTGCGGCTGAACGCGATGGAGATCCTGGAGGCCCGCTGGTGCGCCCCCGACGACCTGCCCGACGGCCTGATCCCGTCGCACCGGGCCCTGATCGAGGCGGCCCACTGACCGTGCCCGGTTGACCATGCCCGGTTGACCATGCCCAGTTGGTCGTGCCCAGGCTGGTCGTGCCCAGGCTGGTCGTGTCCGATTGGTCGTGCCCAGCCTGTTCGTGCCCAGCCTGGTCGTGCTCAGCCTGGTCGGGCTCAGCCTGGTCGGGCTCAGCGGGTGTCGAGCGTCCAGTCGGCGCCGAAGGAGCCTTCGAGCCGGTGCCGCGAGCCGGGGTGGAGCAGCCGGGCCACGCTGACCAGCACGTCGCGCGACCAGGTGCGGCGGCGCACGAGCAGGCACGGCTCGTGGCGGCCGATGCGCAGCAGCCTGCGCTGGGCGGCGTCGCCGAGCACGGCCTCCACGATGTGCTCGCCGCGGGTGAGCGGGGCGACCTCGTTGAGGTAGGCGTGGGGGGTCTGCCGGGTGAAGTCGCGGTCGAGGTAGTGGGGCGCGGCGGCCGGGTTGACCAGGCGGTCTTCGAGCTGGATCGGGGTGTCGTCCTCGAAGTGCACGATGAGCGAGCGGTAGACGACGGGCCCCGCGGCGGCGCGCAGCTCGGGGTCGGCGGCGTCGGACGGCTCCTCGCGGACGAAGACGACCTCGGTGTGGTGGCGGTGGCCGTGCCGGCGGATGTCGTCGGCGATGTTCCTGACCTGGAGCAGCGCGGAGGCGGCCTTGGGCGCGGCGACGAACGTGCCGACGCCGGCCCGCCGCTCGATGAGCCCTTCGTGGGTGAGCTCGCGCAGCGCTCTGTTGATGGTCATGCGGGACAGGCCGAGGGCGCTGACGAGCTGGTGCTCCGACGGCAACTGCTGGCCGTGGGCCCACCGGCCGGAGCGCACGCCGGCGCTGATGACCTTCTTGACCCGCTCGTACGCGGGCGCCGAGGCGGGCCCGAGCTGCTGGAACTGGGCGGCGAGCTCGGACTCGACCACCGTGATGGGCACCATGGCTCGGCGGATCCTCCGGTCGGGGGACGGCGGGCGGAGCGATCTCCGGACTCGATGGCCCGAAGTTTATCTTCCTCCCAGGGGTGGCGAGCTGTATATACAGGACTGTACATTTCCCCTCGAACCCCCGTTTCCCCCAGGGCGCGTGACGCGCGAGAGGCGGACCGCCATGACTGACCATCAATCCCTGGGCGCGGGTCCTGCCGTGGAGCGCCGGACGATCGACGTGATCCCCGACGCCGAGCGGCACGGCACGCCGCGCAGCCAGTTCACCCTCTGGTTCGGCGCCAACATGCAGATCACCGCGATCGTGGACGGCGCGCTCGCCGTCGTGTTCGGCGCCGACGCCCTCTGGGCGATCATCGCCCTGCTCATCGGCAACGTGCTCGGCGGCGTGGTGATGGCGCTGCACTCCGCGCAGGGACCGCGCCTCGGACTGCCCCAGATGATCTCCAGCCGGGCGCAGTTCGGCGTGTTCGGCGCCGTGCTGCCGCTGCTCCTGGTCGTACTGATGTACCTCGGCTTCGCCGCCACCGGCAGCGTGCTGGCCGGGCAGGCGCTCGGCCGGATCCTGCACGTGCCGGCGACCGCCGGGATCCTGCTGTTCGGGCTGCTGACGGTGATCGTCGCGGTGACCGGCTACCGGCTCATCCACACCGTCGGCAGGATCGCGACCGTGATCGGCGTGTGCGGACTCGGCTACCTGCTGATCAAGGTGTTCACCACGTACGACGTGGGCGCCTTCGTCGGCGTCAAGGGCTTCGAGGCGCCGACGTTCCTGCTGGCCGTGGGGCTCGGCGCGGCCTGGCAGCTGACCTTCGGCCCGTACGTCGCCGACTACTCCCGCTACCTGCCGCGCAGCACCAGTGAGCGCTCCACGTTCTGGGGTACGTTCCTCGGCAGCGTCATCGGCTCGCAGTGGGCGATGTCGCTGGGCGCGCTGATCGCCGCCGTCTCGGGCGCGGTGTTCGTCGGCGACCAGGTCGGCTTCGTCGGCGAGCTGGCCGGTCCCGCGGCCGTCGCGCTGCTGATCTACATCGTGATCGTGGTGGGCAAGCTGACGGTGAACACGCTCAACGCCTATGGCGGCTTCATGTGCCTGCTGACGACCGTGACCGCGTTCAACGGCCGCTCGCGGGTCTCGCCGGTGGTGCGCGCGCTCTACATCGTCGGCTTCACCGCCGTGTCGGTGCTGGTGGCGATCATGGCCAGCGCGGACTTCCTGGACAACTTCAAGAACTTCGTGCTGGTGCTGCTCATGGTGTTCACGCCGTGGAGCGCGATCAACCTCACCGACTACTACCTGATCTCCAAGGAGCGGGTGGACATCCCCGCCCTGTACGACCCGGCGGGCCGCTACGGCCGCTGGAACGTCACCGCGCTGGTCACCTACGCCTTCGGCGTGGTCGTCCAGATCCCGTTCCTCGCGCAGAAGCTCTACACGGGGCCGGTCACCGAGCTGCTCGGCGGCGCCGACATCTCGTGGATCGTCGGCCTGCTGGCCACCGCCGCGCTGTACTACCCGTGGGCCAGGCGGACGTCGAACCCGCCCGCGGAGATGATCTATCCGTCCACCGAGCCGGTCGCGGCTCGCTGACAGAAAGGACCCCGCTCATGGAAGGCGCACGCCCGGTCAGAGCCGCCCGTGGCACCGAGCTGACGGCCCTCGGCTGGCAGCAGGAGGCCGCGCTGCGGATGCTGCAGAACAACCTCGACCCCGAGGTGGCCGAGCACCCCGACGACCTCGTCGTCTACGGCGGGACGGGCCGCGCCGCCCGTGACTGGCGCTCCTTCGACGCGATCGTCCGCACGCTGCGCACGCTCAAGGCCGACGAGACGATGCTGGTGCAGTCGGGCCGGCCGGTGGGCGTGATGACGACCCACGAGTGGGCGCCGCGCGTGCTGATCGCCAATTCCAACCTGGTCGGCGACTGGGCGACGTGGGAGGAGTTCCGGCGCCTGGAGGCGGCGGGCCTGACCATGTACGGGCAGATGACGGCCGGTTCGTGGATCTACATCGGCACCCAGGGCATCCTCCAGGGCACGTACGAGACGTTCGCCGCGGTCGCGGCCAAGCGGTTCGGCGGCTCGCTGGCCGGCACGATCACGCTGACCGCCGGGCTCGGCGGCATGGGCGGCGCCCAGCCGCTGGCCGTCACCATGAACGGCGGCGTCGCGATCTGCGTGGAGTGCGACCCGTCGCGCATCCAGCGCCGCCTCGACCACGGCTACCTCGACGTCAAGGCCGACGACCTCGCGCACGCGCTGCGGCTGGCCACCGAGGCCAGGGACGCCCGCAGGCCGCTGTCGATCGGGCTGCTCGGCAACGCCGCCGACGTGCTGCCGCGCATGCTGGCCGAGGGCGCGCCGATCGACGTGGTGACCGACCAGACCAGCGCGCACGACCCGCTGGCGTACCTGCCGCTCGGGGTGGCCTTCGAGGACATGGCGGCCGAGCGGGACAAGGACCCGGCCGGCTTCACCGAGCGGGCGCGGGCGTCGATGGCGCGGCACGTCGAGGCGATGGTGGGCTTCCAGGACGCCGGGGCCGAGGTGTTCGACTACGGCAACTCCATCAGGGGCGAGGCGAAGCTCGCCGGCTACGCCAGGGCCTTCGACTTCCCCGGCTTCGTGCCCGCCTACATCAGGCCGCTGTTCTGCGAGGGCAAGGGGCCGTTCCGGTGGGCGGCGCTGTCGGGCGACCCGGCCGACATCGCGGCCACCGATCGGGCGATACTCGACCTGTTCCCCGACAACGAGCCGCTGGCCCGGTGGATCCGGTTGGCCGGGGAGAAGGTGCACTTCCAGGGGCTGCCGGCGCGCATCTGCTGGCTCGGGTACGGCGAGCGTGACCGGGCGGGCGAGCGGTTCAACGACATGGTGGCCTCGGGCGAGCTGCGGGCGCCGGTCGTGATCGGCCGCGACCACCTCGACTGCGGGTCGGTGGCCTCGCCGTACCGGGAGACCGAGGGCATGCGCGACGGGTCCGACGCGATCGCGGACTGGCCGCTGCTCAACGCCATGGTGAACGTGGCCTCCGGCGCCTCCTGGGTGTCGATCCACCACGGCGGCGGCGTCGGCATCGGCCGGTCGATCCACGCCGGGCAGGTGACGGTGGCCGACGGCACGGCGCTGGCCGGGGAGAAGATCAGGCGGGTGCTCACCAACGACCCGGGCATGGGGGTGATCCGGCACGTGGACGCCGGGTACGAGGAGGCCGAAGAGGTCGCCGGCCGCACCGGCGTGCGCGTGCCCATGAAGGAGTCCTGATGCCGTCGTCGTCGTTCCGGCCGTTCCGGTCTCAGGAGGGGTGCTGATGCCGTCGTCGTTCCAGGAGATGTGGGCGGAGCTGCTGCCCGTCGGGCGGCACGCGGGGTCCGGCGGTTACCGGCGCTTCGCGTGGACCTCGGCGGACGCCGAGTGCCGTGACTGGTTCCGGGAGCAGGCGGCGGCGCGCGGGCTGGACGTCGAGACCGACCGCAACGGCAACCAGTGGGCCTGGCTGGGCGACCCTTCCGCGGGTGACGCCGTGGTGACCGGGTCGCACCTGGACTCGGTGCCGGACGGCGGCGCGTTCGACGGGCCGCTCGGCGTGGTGTCGGCGTTCGCGGCGCTGGACGAGCTGGCCGCGCGGGGCGTGCGGCCGTCCCGCCCGGTCGCGGTGGTGAACTTCGGCGACGAGGAGGGCGCCCGCTTCGGGCTGGCCTGTGCGGGTTCGCGGCTCACGGCCGGGCAGCTCACGCCGGAGCGGGCCGCCGCGCTGCGCGACGCCGACGGGGTCACGCTGACGCAGGCGATGGAGCGGGCCGGCCACGACCCTGAGGCGATCGGCCCCGACGACGAGCGGCTGGCCAGGGTCGGCGTGTTCGTGGAGCTGCACGTCGAGCAGGGCCGCCACCTCGCCGGCACCGGCTCGCCGGTGGGCGTGGCCTCGGCGATCTGGCCGCACGGGCGGTGGCGCTTCGACTTCCGCGGCGAGGCCAACCACGCCGGCACCACCCGCATGCAGGACCGGCACGACCCGATGCCCGTCTACGCGGCGACCATGCTGGCCG
Source organism: Nonomuraea sp. NPDC049504 (assembly GCF_040676845.1). Lineage (NCBI taxonomy): Bacteria > Bacillati > Actinomycetota > Actinomycetes > Streptosporangiales > Streptosporangiaceae > Nonomuraea > Nonomuraea sp. NPDC049504. Next base: position 229,595 of record NZ_JBFAPT010000016.1, on the reverse strand, counting down.
CGCGGGAGCGGGCCGCCGCGGCGGGCGCGCGGGCCACGTTCGGCAAACTGCTCGTCGAGCCGAACGGCGTCAACGCGGTGCCGAGCCTGGTGCGGGCCTGGCTGGACGCGCGGGCCGCCGACGAGGAGACGCTGGCGCTGCTGCTCGGCACGATCGAGGACGCGGCCCGCGAGCACGCCGCCCGCGAGGGGGTGGAGGTCGGTCTCGAACGCGAGTCGTTCACGCCGGTCGTGGACTTCGCGCCCGCGCTGCGCGACGAGCTGGTGCGGCTGCTGGCGGCGCGCCGGCCGTACGAGGTGCCGGTGCTGCCGACGGGCGCCGGGCACGACGCCGGCATCCTGGCCGCGAAGGTGCCGACGGCGATGCTGTTCGTCCGCAATCCCACCGGGGTGTCCCACTCCCCCGCCGAGCACGCCCGCGAGGACGACTGCGTGGCAGGGGTGGAGGCGCTGGCCGACGTGCTGGAGGGGCTGGCATGCCGGTGACGTACCACGCCGAGCACGCCTGGATCGGCGGCGCGGTCGTGGCGGGGGCGGTGATCGAGGTGGCCGGCGGGCGCGTCTCCGGCGTCCGTACGGGCGTCGCCGCGCCCCCGCCCGGCGCCACGGTGCTGCGCGGGCTCACCTTGCCCGGCCTGGCGAACGCGCACTCGCACGCCTTCCACCGGGCACTGCGCGGCATCGCGCAGCGCGGCTCGGGCACGTTCTGGACCTGGCGCGACACCATGTACGACGTGGCAGGCAGACTCGACCCCGGCACCTACCTGGACCTGGCCACCGCCGTCTACGCCGAGATGGCGCTGGCCGGGATCACCTGCGTGGGCGAGTTCCACTACCTGCACCACGGGCCGGGCGGCACCCCGTACGCCGACCCGAATGCCATGGGCGAGGCGCTCATCGAGGCGGCGGCGCGGGCCGGGATCAGGATCACGCTGCTCGACACCTGCTACCTGTCGGCCGGGTTCGGCGCGCCGCCCGAGCGGCACCAGCTCCGCTTCAGCGACGGCGACGCCGCCGCCTGGGCGGCCCGCGCGGGCGAGCTGAAGGAGCAGCCGCACGCCCGGATCGGGGCGGCGGTGCACTCGGTGCGCGCGGTCCCGGCGGACCAGATCGCGACCGTCGCGGAGTGGGCTGCCGGGCGGGCGGCGCCGCTGCACGTGCACCTGTCGGAGCAGCCCGCCGAGAACGAGGCGTGCCTGGCCGCCCACGGCCGCACGCCCGCCGCGCTGCTGGCCGAGCGGGGCGCGCTCGGCCCGCGGACGTCCGCCGTGCACGCCACCCACCTGACCGGCGACGACATCGCGCTGCTCGGCGGCTCGGCCACCACCGTCTGCATGTGCCCCACCACCGAACGGGACCTCGCCGACGGCATCGGCCCCGCCGCAGACCTGGCCGCCGCCGGATCCCCGATCAGCCTGGGCAGCGACAGCCACGCCGTGATCGACCTGTTCGAGGAGGCGCGGGCGGTGGAGCTGGACGAGCGGCTGCGCACGCTGCGGCGCGGCCACTGGAACGCCGCCGCGCTGCTGCGCGCCGCCACCGAGGACGGGCACGCCTCACTGGGCTGGCCGGAGGCGGGCAGGATCGAGGCGGGCGCGCCGGCCGACTTCGTCACGGTCGCGCTCGACTCCGTCCGCACAGCGGGGCCGCCGCCAGCGCTCGGCGCGGAGACCGCGGTGTTCGCCGCCTCCGCCGCCGACGTCAGGCACGTCGTGGTGAACGGCCGCCCGATCGTCCGCGACGGCACGCACCTGCTGGTGCCGGACGTGCCCGGCGAGCTGTCCCGTACGATCACCCACCTCACCACGCAGCCATAACGCGGAAAGGAGCCGTGCCGTGTCCGTCGCCATCACCGGGATCGGCAGCCTGTTCACCAACGACCCCGAGCTGGGCACGATCACCGGCGCCGCCGTCGTGTTCGACGCGGGCCGGGTGGTCTGGGCCGGGCCGCAGGCGCGGGTGCCCGACGCCGACGAGCGGGTGGACGCGGAAGGGCGGGCCGCCATCCCCGGGTTCGTGGACTCGCACGCGCACCTGGTGTTCGCCGGTGACCGCACGGCCGAGTTCGACGCCCGCATGTCGGGCCAGCCGTACACGGCGGGCGGCATCCGTACGACGGTGGCGGCGACCCGCGCGGCGAGCGACGCGGAGCTGGACGCGAACGTCGCCAGGTACGTCGCCGAGGCGCTGCGCCAGGGCACCACGACGATCGAGTGCAAGTCGGGCTACGGCCTGACGGTCGAGGACGAGGCCCGCGCGCTGCGCATCGCGGCAGGTCACACCGACGAGGTGACGTACCTGGGCGCCCACGTGGTGCCGCCCGAGTACGCCGGCGACCCGGACGCGTACGTGGACCTGGTGGTGGGACCGATGCTGGACGCCTGCGCCCCGCACGCCCGCTGGGTGGACGTCTTCTGCGAGCGGGGCGCGTTCGACGGCGACCAGTCCCGCGAGGTGCTCACGGCGGGACAGCGGGCGGGACTGACGCCCCGGGTGCACGCCAACCAGCTCGGCCCGGGGCCGGGCGTGCGGCTGGCGGTGGAGCTGGGCGCGGCGTCGGCCGACCACTGCACGCACCTCGACGACAAGGACGTGGACGCGCTGGCGAGCGGCTCGACGGTGGCGACGCTGCTGCCCGGCGCGGAGTTCTCCACCCGCTCGCCGTACCCGGACGCGCGCCGCCTGCTGGACGCGGGCGTGACGGTGGCGCTGTCCACGGACTGCAACCCGGGGTCGAGCTTCACCAGCTCGATGCCGTTCTGCGTGGCGCTGGCCGTGCGCGAGATGGGCATGACGCCGGACGAGGCCGTGGCCGCCGCGACGCTGGGCGGCGCGCGGGCGCTGCGCCGCGACGACGTGGGCCGCCTGTCCCCCGGCGCCCGCGCCGACCTGGTGCTGCTGGACGCGCCGAGCCACGTCCACCTCGCCTACCGGCCGGGGGTCCCGCTGGTGGCGGGGGTCTGGCGCGGCGGCGTACGCGAGGTCTGACGGGCGCTCACATGCGCTCGGCGCCGGCTCTGATCGCCTGCCGGATGCGGGGGTAGGTGCCGCAGCGGCAGATGTTGCGGATGCCGTCGAGGTCGTCGTCGGTGATGGCGCGGCCCTCTGCGGCGACCCTGCGCACGAGGTCCACGGCGGCCATGATCTGGCCGGGCTGGCAGTAGCCGCACTGGGAGACGTCGTGGTCGATCCACGCCTGCTGCATGGGGTGCAGGCCGTCGTCGCCGGCGAGCCCCTCGATGGTGGTGACCTCGTCGCCGGGCCGCAGCTCGGAGACGGGCACGGAGCAGGGGCTGACCGCCTTGCCGTTGACGTGGCTGGTGCAGGCCTTGCAGACGTTGATGCCGCAGCCGTACTTGGGGCCTGTGACGCCGAGGACGTCACGCAGGACCCACAGCAGGCGTACGTCGCCCGGCACGTCCACGGTGACCTGTTCGCCGTTGACGCGGAAGGTGTACTCGGGCACGGGTTGCTCCTCCGCTCAGCGGGTGAGGCCGTCGACCGGCGACGGCGGGACGGGCGGGACGGTGGGCTTGGGGGTGAAGGACAGCGTGCCGTGGTTGATCGGGAACGTGGTCGGCATGGTGCCGGTGGCGCGGCCGTAGGCGCAGGCGACGGCGGCCATCGACGCGGCCACGGCCAGCTCGCCCGCGCCGCCGGGCTGGTCGGAGGTGTCGGGCATGATGATGACCCGCACGTCGGGCGGGGTGTTCCACTGGCGGGTGTAGAAGTAGTCGTCCCAGCTCGCCTCGAGGAAGGCGCCGTCGCGCAGGTGCAGGCTTGAGGTGAGGGCGAGCGCGATGCCGTCCATGATGCCGCCCGTCATCTGCGCCTCGAGGCCGCGCGGGTTGACGGTGAGCCCGGCGTCCACGGCGAAGACGACCTTGGTGACGCGCGGCCCTGTCACGCCGTCGCGGATCGGCCGGCCGACGGTGGCGGGCCGGCAGTCGATCTCGACGAGCGCGGCACTGGCCGACTTGTACTCGGTGTGCAGGGCGATGCCCTGCGCGGTCCCGGCCGGCATCGCCCGCCCCCATGACCCGGCCTCGGCGACCCGGTCGAGCACCGCCCTGGCACGCGCGTCGTGCAGCAGGCCGCGGCGGAGCCGGTAGGGGTCCTTGCGGGTGCGGGCGGCGAGCTGGTCGAGGATCAGCTCGCGGGCGCAGGTGACGTCGGGCGAGTAGACGTTGCGCATGCTGCCGGTGTTGAAGCCCTTGCCGGTCTCGCTGAGCAGCCTGCTGCTCACGCCGAGCGTGTACGGCATCGACTGGCTGAAGTGGAAGAACGTCTGGGCGAAGGTCATGTCGCCGACCGGCAGGCGGGCGGCCAGCGCGGTGATGATCTCGCCGAGGCCGTGCCCGAGGTCGGTGGAGACGCCGGTGTGCCGCTGCTGGTAGCCGAGCACGGTGTCGCCCAGGTGGGACAGCCGGACCCGGGAGGTGACCATGGGGTGCACGCGGCCCTGGCGTACGTCGTCGGCGCGGTGCCACATGAGCTTGACCGCCTTGCCGATCTTCTGCGACAGCTCGGCGGCCTCCAGCGCGGCGTCGAAGAAGAGCTTGCGGCCGAAGGAGCCGCCGCCCTCGGTGACGTGCACGGTGACCCGGTCCTGCGGCAGCCCGAGCCGGGCGGCGATGGCCTGCTGGGCGACGATCGGCGACTTCAGCGACGACCAGATCTCGGCGCGCCCGTCGCGTACGTCGGCGATCGCGCAGTTGGTCTCCAGCGCGCTGTTGCCCCGGAAATAGAAGGTGAACAGGCCCTCGACGACCGGTGTGGGCGGCCTGATGCCGAGCGGGATCTCGGCGGCCCGCAGGTCGCGCAGCACGTCGTCGTCGGATCTGCCGGCGACGGTGCCGGGCCGCCAGGTGACGCGCAGGGCGCGTACGGCGTCGATGCACTGGCCGAAGGTGTCGGCGCGGACCGCGACGCCGGTGGAGATGACGGCGACGTCGGTGACGCCCGGCATGGCGGCCACCTCGGCGAGGTTGGCGACGGAGCCGGCCTTGCCGTTGATGGTCGGCGGCCGGCAGACCATCGCCGGTTTCGCGCCGGGCACGTCGAGGTCCATGGTGAACGTCTTGCGCCCGGTCACGGCGTCGCGGGCGTCGACGCGGCCGTGCGGGCGGCCGATGACGGCGAAGCTCCTGCGCTGGGTGAGCTCGACCTGGACCTGGTGGGTGGTGGCGGAGGCGGCTTCGGCGGCGAGCGCGCCGATCCCGATGCTCTGACCGGCGGGACCGACGACGGCTCCGTCCTTCATGGTCAGGCCGCCGGCGGGGACGCCCAGCTCGGCCGACGCGGCGGCCAGCAGCCGCTGCCTGGCGACGGCGGCGGCCACCCTGATCGGGGTGTAGGTGGCGATCGTCGTGTTGGAGCCGCCGGTGAGCTGGTTGAAGATCAGCTCGGGCCTGGCGTCGGCGAGCGTGACGCGGACCCGGTCGAGCGGCACCGCCAGTTCCTCGGCGATCAGCATGGCCGTCGAGGTCGTGATGCCCTGGCCCACCTCGGCTCGCGGCAGCGCGAACGACACCGTGCCGTCGCCGCCGACCTCGACCCTGATGAGGCCGGAGGTCGGCAGCGCGGCGACGGTCATGAGGTCGTTGAGGTCGACCAGCTCGGTGATGTCGGCGGCTTCACCGGCCGCCGCCGGGGCGGGCAGGAGCTGGGCGGCCGCCACCAGGGTGGGGGCCGCCAGCACGTATCCGAGGAAGCGGCGCCGGCCGACGCCCGTGCTCTGTGCGGTCATCGGCCGGGCCGGTTGGTGGCCGGGATCTCGATCTTCGTCTCCTGCCCCTTGGTGAGGTAGAAGAGGATGTACTTGCGCACGGCCTCGTCGATCACCCAGGCGACGCTCGGCACCAGCGGCAGCGGGATGATCCCCTCCCTGAACCTGACGAGTTTCGGCCAGGCGGAGGCGATGACCGGGTCCCACACCGGCTCGCGCGGGATGTCGTCCCAGTCGGCCACCACGTCGCCGACCAGATAGCGGGCCAGCGCGTTGCACAGCGGCCTGCTGATGCTGCCGGGGCTGGTCTGCTCGGCGAGCTGACCGAGCAGGATGTCGGTCAGCTCGACGCCCTCGGGAGTGGGGCCCATGTTCCTCGGCAGGATCTCGTCCGACTGGGCGCCCGCGGCGTCCCAGGTGGCGGGGATGTACTCGTCCTTGATGCCGAGCATGTGCGCGGTCACCTGCCACACGTGCAGGTACGCCTGCGACTCCGCGTCGGTGATCGGCACCCGCCACTCCAGCAGCTTGCGCATGGCGAACGTCGGCAGCGTGTGCCAGGTGACCAGCATGTCCTCCTGGCTGATCGGGATGTCGCCGCCCCAGTGGGGCGACTGCTGCAGCAGGTGCCGTACGGCGGCGTGCACCAGCCGGGTCTTGACCGCCTCCACCACGCACGAGCCTTGGGGCCGGTAGGCGTCGAGGTCGCCGACCGCGAACCCGAAGATGCTGGTCTTGGCGACCCGGTCCTCCATGTCCGCGCCGCCCTTGGAGTAGTAGACCGCGCGGGCCTCCTTGGGGATGGCGGTGCTGAGCATGCCGCCGCCGACGCCGTTGAGCAGGTTGAGGTAGAGCCCTCTGGCCTTGGTGAATGTCGCGGCCGTCTCCAGCTTGGCGCGGTCGGCCCAGGACGGGAGCCGCCGGGCCCGTTCCATGAAGTCCCGCAGGTCGGCGGGGAGCCCGGCGGGCAGCGGCTGGTCGTTCCTGTTCCAGTCCCACAGCAGCCGGTTCACCTCCGGCACGTCGCCGCGGTCGAGCAGCGAGGCGACCAGCGGGTCGGCCTCCTCGTCCCACACCCACCGCGGGTCGGCGCCGGTCCCGGCGCCCGCGATGGAGCCGCCCGGCGCCCAGGTCCACGCCGCGGCGTGGGCCGGCATCGCCATCCCGAGTGCTCCGAGCGCCCCGAGGGCGCCTCCCGTGACCAGCATCCTGCGTCTGCTCAGCTCCGCCATGCCCGTGCTCTCCTTCCTCCTGTCGTGGACACCGTGGACACCTCAGGAGGGCCGGTTGCTCTCGGGGATCTCGATGCTGATCGGCCGGCCCTCCGACAGGAACAGCAGGGCCGCCTTGCGCAGGAACTCGTCGAACGTCCAGTACGCCGCCGGCGCCAGCGGGAAGGGCAGCAGCCCTTCGCGTACCGCGATGAAGGGCCCCCACGACGCCCGCAGCAGCGGGTCCCAGATCGGCTCGCGCGGGATCCTCAGCCAGCCGGCGATCTCGTTGCCGAGCATGAACCGGGTGAACGCGCCGAGAATGGGCTTGCTGAGGATGCCGGCGTCCACGGGGGTGCCCAGGCTGAGCAGGATGTCGGCGAGCTCGATGCCCTCGGTGGTGGGCGCGAGCACGGGGGTGAGCACCTGGTCGGCCTGCGAGTTCGCCTCGGACCACGAGCCGGGGATGTACTCGTCCTTGATGCCGAGCATGTGCGCGCAGAGCTGCCAGGAGTGCAGGAACGCCTCCGACTCGGCGGCGGGGATGGGCACCCGCCAGTCGACCAGCTTCTGCATGACGGTGGTGGGCAGGCTGTGCCAGGTGACCATCATGTCGCGCTGGCTGATCGGGATGTCCTCCTCGGCGCGGCCCGGCCAGTACGGCGACTGCGGCAGCAGGTGGCGTACGGCGGCGTGCACGAGCCGCGTCTTGACGCAGGTCACCACCATCTCGCCGTCGGGCTGGTAGGCGTTGCGCGACATGATGTCGTAGCCGAGCTTGGCGGTCTTGGAGATGCGGTCCTTCATGTCCGCGCCGCCCTGGGAGTAGTAGACCGCCAGGGCCTCCTTGGGGATGACGGTGCTCATCATGCCGCTGGCCAGGCCGTACAGGACGCCGAGGTAGAGGCCGCGCTTCTCGTTGAAGCGGACGGCGGTGGCCAGCTTGCCGTGGTCGGCCCACGACGGGAGCCGCCTGGCCTCCTCCATGAAGTCGCGCAGGTCGGCGGGCAGCCCGGCGGGCAGCGGCTGGCCGTTCTTGGTCCAGGTGCGTAATAACCGGTTGACCTCGGGTACGTCGCCGCGGTCGAGCAGTGAGGCGACCAGCGGGTCGGCCTGCTCGTCCCAGACCCAGCGCGGGTCGAGGCCGGCCCCCGTGCCCGCCACCGAGCCCTTGGCCGACCAGGTCCACGCCTGGGCGGGGGCCGCCGCGGTGAGCGCGCCGATCGCGCCGAGCGCCCCACCCGCCTTCAACACGTTGCGTCTGCTGAGTTCGCCCATGCCGCCGTGCCTCCTCTGTCGCCTGTCGCCGAGGGTTCGAGAGCGCTCTTGGTACGATGAAACAGAACTTGAGTCTGTGTATCATTCATGACAGCACACCGTGACCGGCATCACAAGACCGTGACAGCGGCTGTTGGCGACTGAGGCACAATCGAGCCAGGAGGTGAAGGTGGAATCAGCGCTGTCCGCGTTCATGACGCCGTCCGAGTCGGAGTCGCTGCTCGAACGCGCCTACCTCGAGGCCGTCGAGCGCGTCGGCGACACCGACGAGCTGCGCACGCGCATCCTCGACGCCGCCTACGAGCAGTTCTGCCGCATGGGCATCCGCCGCTCGACCATGGAGGACGTCGCCCGCCGCGCCAAGGTCTCGCGCATCACCGTCTACCGCCGCTTCGCCACCAAGGACGCGCTGGTGGAGCACGTCGTGCGGCGCGAGTTCCGGCGCTACTTCGACCGGTTCCTCATCGACATCGAGCAGGCCGGCACCGCCGCCGACCGGGTGGTGCTCGGGTTCGTCAGCTCGCTGCGCGCGATCCGCGGCAACCCGCTGATCGGCGGCCTCATCGCGATCGAGCCCGACCTGGTCGTGCCGTCCATGGTCGCCGACGGCGGTCACACGCTCGCCACCGTCCGGCAGTTCGTGGCCGGGCAGCTGCGCCGCGAGCAGCGGGCCGGCCACGTGTCGGAGGAGCTCGACATCGACCTGGTGGCCGAGATGATGGTCAGGGTCTCGGCGTCCTTCCTCGCCGTGCCCAGCATGGTCGTCGACCTCGACGACGACGAGCAGCTGGCCGGCATCGCGCGGCGGTTCCTCGTGCCGATGCTGGAGCCACGCTGATCAGCCCAGGGCGACCGGCAGGGCCGCCAGCCGCAGCGTCCCCGGATCGGGCAGGTACGCCGGCTCGCCCTTGATCTCCATGCCGGGGAAGCGGCGCAGCAGGGCGCCGAGCGCGACGCCGGTCTCCACGCGGGCCAGCCCCGCGCCCACGCAGAAGTGCGGCCCGTGGCCGAACCCGAGGTGCGGCACCGGCTCCCTGGTGATGTCGAACCTGTCCGGCTCGTCGAACACGCGCGGGTCCCGGTTCGCCGCGGCCACCGAGACGGTGACCGGCTCGCCCCTGGGGATGCGGACGCCGCCGATCTCGACGTCCTGCGCGGCGAAGCGCGGCACGGTCATGATCTGCGGGGTGCACCAGCGGGCCAGCTCCTCCACCGCGCGCGGCATGAGCGCGGGGTCGGCGCGCAGCGCGGCCAGCTGATCGGGGTGGGCGAACAAGGTGACCAGGGCGTTGGCGATGAGGTTGGCCGGGGTCTGGCCGGCCAGGACCAGCAGCCACACCATGGTGACCAGCTCGTCGTCGGAGAGCCTGTCGCCGTCCTCACCGGCGATGCGGGCCAGGTCGGAGACCACGTTCGCGGACGGCGTCGCGCGCGCCTCGGCGATCGCCTTCTTCGCGCCCTCGATGATCGCCGGCAGCGCCTCCTTGAACGCCTCGCCGTGGCCGCTCGCGACGGCGACGCCGTACTCGCGCCAGGCGGGGCGGTCGGCGGCGGGGATGCCGACCAGCTCGCAGATCACCTCCATGGGCAGCGGCCTGGCGAAGTGCGCGAGCAGGTCGGCCTCCTGGCCCGGCAGCTCGGCGAGCAGGCGGTCCACGACGGCCTCGATGCGCGGGGCTAACTCCACGGCCTTGCGCGGCGTGAACGCGGGCGCGACGAGGCGGCGCAGGCGGGTGTGCTCGGGGCCGTTCATCTCGGACATCGTGCGCATGTAGCGGACGCAGTGCTCGGGGACGTCGGGGCGCAGGAAGCTGCCTGAGTTGATCTCGAGGCGGGGGTCGGCCAGCGCCGCCCTGGCCTCCTCGTAGCGGGTGACCGCCCACAGGTGGCCGAGTCCCGGCACCAGCAGCCGCGCCACGGGGGACTTCTCCCTGGCCGGGGCGTACGCGGCGGCCAGGTCACGCAGCACCGCGAGGTCGGACAGGTCTATCTCCGGCACATCGGTCATGACGCCGCCTCTCATTTCGAATGATGCCATCATTTGAATGTTGACGGTATCTTGTTTTTCGAGCGCACGGCAACGGAGGAGGGCGGTTGGTCCGGCTCACCAGGGCACAGACGCAGGAGCGCAACAGGGCGAAGGTGCTGGCGGCGGCCAAGGAGGAGTTCGCCGAACGCGGCTACCGCGACGCCAAGATCGACGACATCGCCGACCGGGCCGAGCTGACCCGCGGCGCGGTCTACTCCAACTTCCCCGGCAAGCGGGCCCTCTACTTCGCGGTGCTGGCCGACCTGGCCGAGCACGCGCCCGTACGGCCTCCCGACGAGCCCGCGCTGACCGTGCGCGAGGCACTCGGCGAGGTCGCGCGGGCCTGGGTGACCCGGCTGCCGCTGGTCACCGACGGCGAGCACGAGCCGAGCCGGCTGGGCATGCACCTGCTGCCCGAGATCCTCGCCGACGAGGCCACGCGCAAGCCGTACGCGCAGCTCATGCGGCTCAACGCCATCTTGCTCGGACTGGCCATGGAACGCCTGCGGCCGCCCCGCGAGCCGGACGGGCGGCTCGTGCGGCTCGCCGAGTCCGCGCTCACCGTCCTGCAGGGGGCCGCGCAGCTGTCGGCGGCGGCGCCCGGGTTCGTCGATCCGTTCAACGTCATCAGGACGTGCGAGCAGCTCGCCGGCCTCGACCTCGACGACCGCTGGTTCCAGGCCCCCATGACCCCCTCGGTCCTGTCCCCTGCCACCTCCTGGACGCCGCCGTCCGGGACCGTCGACGCGGTCTCCGGCGAGCCCGCTCACCCGGAGCGCGACGGGGTGGTGGCGGTGCTCGGCCTGCACCGGCTCTCGGCCGCCGAGGAGCTCGTCCGCGCCGCGCCCCCCGGCGCCGAGCTGACCGTCGCCATCGTCACCGGCGCCCCCAAGGAGCTGCTCCCCCTGGCCCGCCTCGTCATCGCCGAAGTGGTCACCTGCCTGCGCCAGGCCTTCCCCCGCGCCGCCTGGCCCCGACTGCGCGTCCTGTACGACGACACGGGCGCGCTGGCTTCGGCCGCCGGCGTGGCGGACCCGGACGACCGCACGGAGGTGGCGCTGCGGGTGCGCGAGGGCCACGTGGAGCTGCGAGCCGCAGGCTTCGGCGCCTGCCACGCCGCCGCCCTCCACCCCTGACCTGCGGGTGGGGCGGCGTTCGCATTCCGGTGGAACCGGGGTGGGTGGGTGCGCGGTCCAAGGTAAGGGCGACGCTCACGCCGGCGTCCAGAGCGGGCTCGACACCGCCGGGAGGCCGGCCGACGCCGCCAGGCGGCCCTTCCCGTCCGGCACGTGCCGGGCGTCGCCCCCCGCCAGCTCCACCGCTCTGCTTGCGGTGGCATGCCCTTCATAATGGGGACCGTGGTGGAGCAGGAGGCCGGGGCGGTCGTCGGGCGGCGCGAACGCAAGAAGCAGGCCACCAGGGCGGCCCTCAGCGCGGCCGCGCTCCGCCTCTCCCTGCGTCACGGCGTCGAGAACGTCACCGTCGAGCAGATCGCCGGTGAGGCCGACATCGCGCTGCGCACCTTCTTCAACTACTTCTCCAGCAAGGAGGAGGCGGTCGTGGCGACCCTCTCGGCCGCCGCCGAGCAGCTCATCGCCGAGTTCCGCGCCCGGCCCCCGGAGGAGACGGTGCTGGCCGCCTTCAGGGAGGCGGTGCTCACCGTCATGGACGCGAGCGACACCGGCGGCCGGGACCACATCCGGGCGCTGCGGCTGGTCAGGACCACGCCGTCGCTGGTGCCGTACGAGCTGGCCGTGCTCGCCGCCCAGGAGCGGGCCCTGGCCGAGGCGATCACCGAACGCATCGCCCCGCCCTCTTCCGGGGCGGTCTCCTGGGACGCCGGCCTGGACGAGGACGAGAGCGTCTATCCGATCGTGTGCGCCGGCGCCGTGCTGAGCGCGCTGCGCGTGGTGCTGGATCGGTGGTCGCGCCAGGCGGGCGAGAGCGGCCTGCCGCCTGACATCGCGGTGCTGCGGCGCCGGTTCGACGCCGCCATCGCCGAGCTGGCCGCCGGCCTCGACCGCCCCGGCAGCGCGCCGGCCGAGCCAGGCCGGACCCTCACCTGAACGAGCCTGCAACCCTCCGGCCGAGCCAGGCCCCGTCCCCGCCTGAGCGAGCGTGCGACCCTACAGGCGGGCCAGGCCCCGTCCCCGCCTGAGCGAGCGTGCGACCCTCCAGGCGGGCCAGGCCCCACCCCGCCTGAGCGAGCCCGCGGCCCTCGGGTCGAGCCCCGCCTGAGGGGGACGGTGCTGCCGTACGTGTGGGGCGTGCACGCCGTGCGGCGGCTGTCGGCGGTGGCCGCCACGATAGGAACGGTGGAGGTCATCGCGGGGGCGGTGATGGCGTGCGGGTTCGCCGGGGAGACGCTGGGCGTGCCGCGGATCGCGGGCGGCGTGGTCGTGTTGTGCGGCGCGGTGCTCGCCCACCGTTCGCATCGCGCTCCCGACCGCGTACTCGCGTGATCACTCGCCGCCTCTGGGCGGCAGGTCGGCTTGGAGGAGCCAGCCGCCGTCGCCGTCGGGGCCGGAGTCGAGGGTGCCGCCCAGGGCGCGGACGCGTTTGCGCATCCCGGCCAGGCCGTGGCCTGAGGAGGGCAGGGGTTCCGACGTGGCCGGCGCGGGGCCGTTGTGCAGCTTCACCGACAGCCCGCCACCGGAGGCGGCGACCGTGACCCGGACGCGGGTGCCGGGGCCGGCGTGTTTGAGCACGTTCGTCAGTCCTTCCTGGACGATGCTGGCGGCGCACGTGCGCAGCACCGGCGAGACCGTCGCCATGCCGGGGTCGAGGCCGAGGTCCACCACGAGACCGGCGGCGGACATGCGGCGGGCCGCCGCGCGGATCAGCTCGGCCGCGTCGAGGTGCAGGTCGGCGCCGTGCAGCAGGTTGCCGAGGTCGCGCAGCACCTGGTTGCCCGTCTCGCGGATGTCGGTGAGCGCGTGGCCGACCGGCCCGTCGGGAGCGGCGTCGCAGGCGTCGCCCGCCCGCAGCACCATCGCGCCGACGTGGCCCGCCACCAGGGTCTGGACGTCGCGGGCGATGTGCTCGCGCTCGGCCAGCAGGTCGGCGCGGGCGCGGGCGAGCGTCAGGCGCACGGCCTCCTCGGCCCGCAGCCGCTCGGCCGCGGTGACGGCGCGGCGCATGCCGAAGTAACGGCCGACCGCGATGGGCATCGCCACCAGCGTCATCAGGAAGAGCACGCGCAGGGTGGTGATCCTGCTCAGCGGCTCGAACACGGCCACCGCGACGACCACGCAGCCCGCCGCGTACGCCAGGGCCGTCCGTGCCCACGACGCCACCCGCATCGCGAACACCCCCATCGCCACCATCAGGAGCAGCATGCCGGTGTCGGCGGCGCGGTGCAGGTGGGCGTCCGCGGCGATCAGCAGCACCCCTTCGACGGCCACGACCAGGCCGGGCAGCCTCCTGGCCACGCCCAGCGCCAGCCCGGAGACGACCGCGGCGACCTGGACGATCGCGACCGGATGGCCGCCCGAGTGCCAGACGTCCCATGTGCTCAGCACGGCCAGCAGCACGCCGCCGGCCGCCAGCAGCAGGTCAGGGGTGACGTCGCGGGTGCTGCGGTGCAGGTAGCCGCCGATGACGGCGGGCGCGGCGGGCAGCAGGAGCGCGAGCGCCATCGTTCCGGCGGTGACGCCGGGGGCAGCCACGGTGAGCGCCGTGGCGAGCATGGCGGCGGCCATCGGGCCGCGCGCCGCCCTGAGCCCGGAACGGTAGCCGGTCAGGCACAGCGCCACGCACAGCAGGATCTGCGCGCTGTCCGTGCCCGGCGCCAACCGGCCGGCGATCACCACGAGGGCGGCGAGGTAGACGGTGACGGGGGCGGGGCGCTGGCGTACGACGCCCATGGGCAGGCCGGCCAGCAGCGCCGCGGCGAACTCGGGCGGCGTCGGCGACGCGGTGCCCTCACTCGCGTAACCGTTGATCACCAGTTCCAGGGCGACGGCCGAAGCGGCGAACAGCCCATCCAGCGACACACCGCGCGAACGCATGCGCTAACGCTACCGATTGATCACCTCACCCGGGCACATCCTCGCGCCGAACGCGTTCGCGGCACGGTCAGAGCGTGGTGGGGAGGACGGGCAGGCCGTGGATGCCGGGGTCGGCGGCGAAGAGGGCGCCTGCCTCGGGTTGTTCCGTGCGGTCCACGTCCAGGGCCGAGGTGGTGATGTAGAGGCGGTTCAGCTCTTCGCCGCCGAAGGCGACGGCGGTGACCTTGCGGACCGGGAGCGTGATCACCGCGTCGAGCCGGCCGTCGGGGGCGTAGCGGTGGACGGCGCCGCCGTCCCACAGGGCCACCCAGACGCCGCCCTCGGCGTCCACCGTCAGGCCGTCGGGTGCTCCCTGCGAAGGGTCCACGACGGCGAAGGGGCGCCGGCCGCTCAGCCCGGTCTCCTGCTCGTAGTCGAGGACGTCCACGCGGCCGGTCTCGGTGTCGGCGTAGTAGGCCAGCCGGCCGTCCGGGCTGAAGCCGAAGCCGTTGGAGATCGTCACCTCCGGCAGCACCACGCGCAGCTCGCCGCCGGGCCCGGCCACGTAGAACGAGCCGCGGCCGGGGGCGGAGTCGTAGGCCATGCTGCCGATGTAGAAGCGGCCGTCGGGGTCGCAACCGCCCTCGTTCATACGGACGCCGGGGTCGGTCCACGCCTCACCGAGCGAGCGCAGCGGGGCGTCGAGGTCGTCGGAGTCGGCCAGCAGCAGCTCGCGCTCGGCGGCGACGACGTACCCGCCGGAGACGCGGGGGCGCACGACGGCGGCGACCTCGGCGACGTGGCGGCGGCGCACCTCGCCGCCGGGCGTGAGCGCGAGGACGTCGCCGGCCAGCATGTCCACCCACCGCAGCCCGCCCCACCGGCCGGACCACACGGGTCCCTCGCCGTGCTGGGCGACGGGGTCGGTGACGGTGTACGCGGTGATGGTCATGCCGCTTCTCCTCCATGATCGCCGGGGTAGGCCAGCCTAGTACGACGCGGGGTCAGACCCGGCGGGTGGCCGCGACCAGCAGCAGGGCGAGCACCGCCAGCGCCGCGCCCGCCGCGTACGTCACCGCCACCCCGTGCGCCAGCGTCAGCCCGCCGGCGAGCGTGCCGGCGCCGATGCCCACGTAGATGGCCGACGCGTTGAGCGAGACGACCAGGGACGCCTCCCCGGGGGCGACGCCGATGAGCCGGTGCTGCTGGGGCGGTGTCTGGCACCAGGTGCCCGCGCCCCACCCGGTGGCCAGCAGCCCGACGAGGACGACGGGGACGTTCTGCGAGCCCGCCAGCCAGCCCAGCCCGGCCAGGCTGGCGGCCATCACGACATATCCGGCCATGAGCACTCGGCCGGCGCCCCACCGGTCCGTGGCGTACCCGGCGGCCAGGTTGCCGAGGACGGCGCCCAGCCCGTACAGGAAGAGCATCGACGCCGTGGACTCCACGCCGACGGCGCGCATCGCGGGGGCGCTGTAGGCGTAGACGGTGTAGGTGGCGGCCATACCGAGCACGGTCAGCGCCAGCACGGCGGGGACGGCGGGCCGCCGCAGCACCCTGAGCCGTACCCGCAGCGGCACCGGGGGCTCGCCGGGCAGCGCCGGCAGGATCACGTACACGGCGGCGGCCACCACCACGCAGGCTCCCGCCACCAGGCCGAGCGCCGCCCGCCAGCCGAGCCACTGCCCGGCCAGCCCGCCGAGCGGCACCCCGGCCGCCGTCGCCACCGTGAGCCCGCCGACGACCGTGGCGAGTGCCCGCCCCCGCGCCTCGGGCCGCGACAGCGCCGCCGCCACCGCCCCGGCGTTCGGCGTGAACGCCGCCGCTCCCGCCGCCGCCACGACCCGCGTCACCAGCAGCACCGCGAATGTCGGCGCGAGCGCCGACCCCAGGTTCGCCAGCGCGAGCAGCAGCAGCGCGCCGGCCAGCAGCTCCCGCCGCGACAGGCAGGCGGTCACGGTGGCGAGGACTGGCGACAGGATCGCGTACGCCACCGCGAACGCGGTCACCGACTGCCCCGCCGCCGTCTCGCTCACCTCCAAGGACGCGGCGAGCTGCGGCAGGAATCCCGCCACCACGAACGCGTCCGTCCCCACGGCGAACGCCCCCGCGGCCAGCACCGCCACGGGCGCGAACGTGCGCTTAACCGGGACATCTAACATCCCGTTTCACCTCCTGGGTGGGTCATGACTCGGGCCGGGCCCGGTCAGGTGGTGAGGCGGGCGTAGTGGCGGCGGAAGCGGCCGGGCGCGGACGGGGCGGCCTCGCGCATGAGGTCGGCGACGGTCTGCGCCGCCAGCTCCCTGCGCCAGGCCAGCTCGGCGCGCCGCATCGCGATCACCACGCCGCACGGCTTCGCGAACGCGGTGGGCGGCTCCTCGGCGCCTGCCCCCTGCCGGCGGATCTCGGTGCACCTGAACGCTTCGTCCCGGCCCTCGATGGCGGCGACGACCTCCAGGAGCGTGATCCGTTCCGGCGCCTTCGCCAGCCGGAACCCGCCCTTCACCCCGGGCACCGAGGTGAGGATGCCGGCGCGTACCAGGTCCTGGAGCCGTTTCTTGAGGTAGACGGGTGGCAGCTCGAACAGCTCGGCCAGCCTCCCCGTCGGGATCGGCGCCTCGTCCTGCAGCCAGGCCAGGGCCAGGCAGCAGTGCAGGCCCCACTCGACCCCTTCACCCATTCGCATGAAAGGGGATACTACATGTCCCGTTTCAGATCGGGGCAAGGGGCTCCGGTGCGCGCCGGGTCCTGAGGCGGGTCCCGCCCCTCCAGGCGGGGCGGACCTGAGGAGTCCCACCCTTCCAGGCGGGGCGGACCAGAGGGGTCCCGCCTGGAAGAACGGGGCGGGGCCATGGGCGGCTCCCGCCCTTACCGGCGGGTCAGCGGCGGGGACGGGGGTGGCGGGGCTTGGTGGTGCGGCGGGGCGCGCGGGATTCCTGGGTGCTCGCCGTCCAGTGCGGCGGGCGGGTCAGCGTGGCGGGGAGGCGGGTGGTGGGGGCACCCTTGGCGGCGTTGACCTGGGCCTGGGTGAGGAAGATGGCGCCGGTGAGGTCGGCGTCCGTGAGGTCCGCGCCGCGCAGGTCGGCACCGATGAGGTCGGCCTGCCGCAGGTCGGCCCCACGCAGGTCGGCGCCGATCAGGTACGCCCCGCGCAGGTTCGCCCCCCGCAGCCGCGCGCCACGAAGCCGGGCGCCGATGAGGTCGGCGCCCCGGTGCTGCCGGCCGTCGAGCCCGTGGCGTACCAGCTCGCTGGCCCGCAGCAGCACCTCGTTGACCCGCTCGCGATGGGCGGCCACGTCGAAGCCTTCGAGCACGCCGGCGCTCTCACGGGTGACCTTCTCGGTCTCCTCCAGCAGCGCGCGGGCGCTGTCGTGGACGGGCACGGCGGCGGGCAGGGTGAGGATCTCCGCGAGGTACCACAGCAGCTCGTGCAGCCCGCGCATCACCGGGAACACGGCGTACATCTGCCGGGCCGTCTCCGGCTCCTCCCGCCAGCTCCGCCCCGCGTACGTGACCTGCGAGACCTTCTGCCCGGCCCCGAAGCAGTCGAACACCGTGCAGCCGGAGAACCCGCGCTCGCGCAGCCGCGAGTGGATCGAGCAGCGGAAGTCGTCACGCAGGTTGGTGCAGGGCCGGCCGGCGTCCTTGTCCACGGCGAAGTCGGCCGACGCCGAGAACGGCAGCGCCACGCAGCACAGCCCGAAGCAGCTCTCGCAGTCGGACAGCAGGCCGAGCTCTCGCGGGTGGGTTCCGGGCACCGGGCGGGTCTCCTCTTCACGTACGGGACGGCAGCTCAAGGGTACTCGCGCGGCGGAGAGCGGGGCCCCGCTCAGCCGCCGTAGCGCCGCTGCCTGGCGGCGAAGCTGCGCAGCGCGCGCAGGAAGTCGATCTCGCGGAAGGCCGGCCAGAACGCCTCGCAGAAGTACAGCTCGGAGTAGGCCGACTGCCACAGCAGGAAGTTCGACATGCGCTGCTCACCGCTGGTGCGGATGACCAGGTCGGGGTCGGGCTGCCCGGCGGTGTAGAGGTGCGGCGCGATGTCGTCCACGGTCAGCGTCGAGGCCAGCTCGACCATCGACTGCCCGGCTTCGGCCCGCTCGTACAGCAGCTCGCGCAGCGCCTCGACGACCTCCTGGCGGCCGCCGTAGCCGATGGCGAGCGTGAGATGGAACCCGGTGTCGCAGGTGCGGGTGGCCTCGACGGCGCTCTTGAGCGCGCGGGCGGTGGTGTCGGGCAGCATGTCGAGCATCCCGGCGACGTGCACCCGCCAGCGGGCGTCGGGACGGTCGAAGCGGTCGGTGACCATCTGCTCGATCACCCGCAGCAGGAACGCCACCTCCTCGTCGTTACGCCGCTGCAGGTTCTCGGTGGAGCACAGGAACACGGTCAGGTGCTTGATGCCGATCGTCTCGCACCACGAGAGCACGTCCTGGATGTGGTCGGCGCCGTACTTGTGGCCCATGCTCGGGTTGGCCATGCCCATCTGCCTGGCCCAGCGGCGGTTGCCGTCCATGATCAGGCCGACGTGGCGGGGCAGCGGGCCGGACGTCACCTGGCGGCGCAGGCGCCTGGCGTAAAGGGAGTGAAGGAGGTCAGTGGTGTGCACCTACCAAGAATGGCGTGGGTGAGGGTCAGGAATCTGATCTTTCCTGATTTCCACCTCCGGCAGGTGTCCAACGGGACGCTAGGGGGTCGTCTGCCGGAACAACTTCCAGAACGCCAGCGCCGCCCCCTCCGGCCCGCCGGGGCAGGCGGCGATCACCCAGTGGGCGATGACGCCGGCCAGGGCGCCGGCCAGGTAGGCCGCGTGCACGTCGGCCGGCACGTCCTCCCATCCCGGCGGCCGGTGGCCGGCGGCGAAGCGGCGGGTCAGCTCGCCGGTGAGGCGTTCGCGCAGGCGGGCGGAGAAGCGGGCGCTGCCGTGGGTGCCGAGCATGCGGGCGTACAGGGTGGCGTGGTCGGCGACGTACGCGAACAGCTCGGCCAGCGGATCAGGGGCGCGGTCGCGGGGGGCGTCGAGCGGGCACAGGGCGGCGGCCCTGGCGACGGCGGCCAGGGTGTCCTCCATGGCGTCGGTGACGAGCGCGTCGACGTCGGGGTAGTGCAGGTAGATCGTGGCCCGGTTCACCTCGGCGCGCTTGGCCAGCGCGGACATGGTGATGGCGGCGGGCTCCTCATGGGCTGCCAGGTCGCGCACGGCCTCCTTGAGGCGGGCCCGGGTGCGCACGGCGCGGGGGTCGTCCGGGTTCACCCTCCTCACTATACGACATTCATCGCTTAAGCGACATGTGTTGACTAATCGACATTTGTCGCATACTTTGCTGGCATGCGTATTGAGATCTGGGCAGACGTGGTCTGCGGCTGGGCCCACATCGGCAAGCGGCGGCTGGAGAAGGCGCTCGCCTCCTGGGACGGCGAGCCGGTCGAGGTGGTCTGGCGCCCGTACCAGATCGACCCGTCCGCGCCCGCCGAGGCCGTGCCGATGGCGCAGGCGCTGCTCGACCCCGTGGCCGACGAGGCGTTGCGGGCCTGCTCTCCCGGCCTGTCCCCCGCCGAGAACCGGGCGCGGGTCGCCGAGGTGGCCGCGTCCGAAGGGCTGGGCGCTCAGTGGGGCTCCTCCTACCGGGCCGGCACGCTGGAGGCGCACCGGCTGATCGCTCTCGCGTACGAGGAGGGCGGGGCCGCGCTGCAGGACCGCGTGGTGGAGCGGGTGCTGAACGCCCACTTCGTCGAGGTGCGCGACATCAGCGACCTCGCCGTGCTGACCGAGATCGCGGCGGACGCGGGCCTCGCCGAGGCGGCCGGCTACACCGGCGCAGGCCCCGACCGGCAGACGCTGCCCGGCGCCGAGCTGACCAGGGAGCTGCTGCTCACCGGCAAGGCCAAGGGCGTGCGTACGTCGCCGACCATCGTCGCCAACGGGCTCGCCCTGGAGGGTGCGCAGCCGCCTGAGACGATCGCCGCGTTCCTGCGCGACGCCGCCGGGCACGCGCCGCGCCGCCTGCCCGCCGAGGTCGAGCGGCTGCGGCACGCCGAGTCGCTGCTCGACCAGCGCGACCCGCTCGGGGCGCTGACGCTGCTGCGCCCCCTCATGGACGCACACGGCGACGACCGTGGCGTCCGCCTGCTGGCCGCGCGAGCCTACTTCGGGTCGGCGCAGCTCAACAGGGCGCGTACAGCACTGGAGTCGCTGGTCGCCGAATCCCCCGACGACTCCTACGCCCGCCACCTGCTGGGCCGCACCCTGCAACGCCAGGGCCGCCACGAGGAGGCCACCACCCACCTCACCCTGGCCGCCACCATGACCCCGGACTACGCCGCCTAGCCCGCCCCGCCCTGGGCCGGAGACCCACCGCCTCCGGCCCAGGGCCCATCCGGCCCCGTCCGGCCCCGGACGGACCCGGCGCCGCAGCCGAGACGCCCCGCCTCCGGCATCGCCGTGTCACCCGGGCGGGCCCGGCTCCGTGACCGAGACGGCCAGGCGACTCACCTGGCCCGCCTCTGTCCTGAGATTCCCCTGGCCCGCCTCTGTCCTGAGATTCGTCCGCCTCGGGCGGTTTCGCTCCGCGAGCGAGGCGGCCGTGCGGCCCCGCCTGACCCGCACCTTGGGTCAGGCGTCCTGGTTGGCGCGGCCTGCCGCGGTCGCGGCGGTGGTCTGCTCGGGCCGTCGCCGTAGGTCACGGGCCGACAGGGCGATCAGGGCGCCCCACACTCCGCAGTAGAGCCCGAAGACCGCTCCCCCGCGGTTGGTGAAGAGCGCGCCGCCCACCATGCCGACGGCTCCGGCGGCGGCCATGAGGCCGCACAGCCAGTGACCGGTCACCACAGTCACGTGCGCCCACCTGGCCCTCGCCCGACCGAGGCGGAGTCGGCCGGCCAGCAGGATCGCCATGACGACGACGCCGAATGCGGCGTTCGCCCACTGGGCCGAAGCGACCTCGCCGGGGCCGTAGGAGAGGTTGCTCTCCGGCTGCACCACCGGGCCGCCGGTGACTCCCAGGCGGCCCTCGAGAGCGTAGGTGATCTTGGAGGCGACGTAGAGGGCGGTCCAGGCGATTCCCACATCAGCGACCTTCATGGGCATCACCCTCCCGATCGCCGCACTCCTCGCGGCTCCCCCGTGCGGGGGATCCCGCTCCCCCGCACGGACGCTCAGAGCTCAGGGGACAGCAGCACCTCGGCGCCGACGGGGACGTATCCGGCGGCCAGGAAGGCCCGTACGCTCGCCGCATTCCCCGGCGCGACCTGGGCCCACACCGGACCGGGCGCCAGGTGCCGGGCGGCGGCGGCCAGCGACCGGCCCAGCCCCCGACCTCGATGGCCGGGCTTAACCTCGACCGCCACCTCCCACCGCCCGCCCACGCCCCGCCCGACGGTCAGCAGCCCTCCGGGGGCGGTCCACACGCGTACGTCGTCGCGGTAGCGGCGGGCCCGCTCCACCCTCGGATGCCCGCTGTCGCGCAGCTCTTCCAGCGGGAGCGGCGCGGGCCCCGGCAGCGGAGTGGCGGCGGCGAGCAGGTCGTGGCTACCGGCGGCCCGGCCGGTCAGGGCGGCCAGCTCCTGCAGGAACGGCGGCCCGAGCGGCGCGGACAGGTCACCAGGGCGCAGCCGCTCCCGGATCCAGGCATGATCGACGTCGGCGAAGACCACGGCGTGCGCGGTGAAGGAGATCACTCCGAGGTCGCGCGCCGACGGCTGCGCCACAATGGTCACGCCGCCGTCCGCAGCGGGAAAACGGCCGCCCTCAGCATCGCGAAGCACCTCTACCAGCGTCATCATGAGCCGCCATGATGACACGCACCCCCGCCGCCCCTCACCGCCGCCCCTCAACCCGGCCCCTCAACCCGGCCCCTCAACCCGGCCCCTCAACCCGGCCCCTCACCGGCGGAGCCAACCACGGCCGGGCTGGGCCGCTGCGAGATCGGCCGGACGGCGGGGCGTGAAGGCGCGCTCGGTTCCGGTGCCCCGCCCGGGGCCGGCGGTTTCGCTGGGGGTTCGGACGTGGGGCGGGGTTTGGATCCAGGGCGGGGGTTTTGCCGGGGGGCGGGGTCCTGTTGATCAATTACGGGGTGTGGCGGGCCCTCCTACCACAAGATCGCTACGTATAGTGATGGCCGATGTCACTTCGTGATTAGAGGGGGAGATCATGAGAAGTAGCCTCGTGGCCGCCGGCGGCGCGCTGCTCATCACGGCAGCGGTGTTCGGAACGGCCGGCTCTGCGGCCGCCGACATCTGGTCCGACCACAGCTGGAACGAGCACCCGAGGGCGTGCGGGCTCGTCCTGAACGACGACAGCACCTACCACCACATCACCAAGCACGGCGTCTTCGCCGGTACGCGCGACGCCGACGCCTGCAAGAACAGCCACAAGCACCACTGGGGCTGGGACGACGACGACGCGGACGACGACGACTGAGTCCACCTGATGGCCGCCGCCGCCCGGGACACCCCGAGCGGCGGCGCGCCGTTTCCCGCCCCCGCGGAACGCCGATAGCCTGTGCCGATGCGACTGGGTGTGAACGTCCCGAACTTCGGTCCCGGCACCGACCCCGAGGTCCTGCGCCGCTGGGCGCTGACCGTCGAAGGGCTCGGCTACGACCTGCTCATGGTCTCCGACCACGTGGTGATCACCCCTGACGTGGCCGAGCAATACCCGGCGCCGTTCTACGACCCGTTCACCACCCTGGCCTGGCTGGCGGGCAGCACGACCCGGCTCACGTTCGGCACCACGGTCCTGATCGTCCCCTACCGCCACCCACTGCTGATCGCCCGCATGGCGGCCAACCTCAACGACCTGAGCGGCGGCCGGTTCGTGCTGGGCGTGGGCGCCGGGTGGGCGCGGCAGGAGTTCGAGGCGCTCGGGGTGGCGTACGAGCGGCGCGGCCGGCTGACCGACGAGCACCTGGGGGCGATCAGGGCGGCCTGGGCCGACGAGGCCGACTACCGGTCCGGCGGGGTGCCGATCTGGGTGGGCGGCGGCAGCGGCGCGGCCCTGCGAAGGACGGTGCGGTTCGGCCAGGCGTGGCATCCGCTGCGGATGACGCTGCCGTGGCTGCGCGAGCGGTGGGCCACCCTCCAGGAGGTCGCCGCCGCCGAGGAGCTGCCGGTGCCGGCCCTGGCGCCGCGCATCCTGCTGCGCGTGACGGGCACGCCGGTCACGGGCGACGAGCGGCTCCTGGGCGAGGGCACGATCGAGCAGGTCACCGAGGACCTCGAGCAGCTCAGGGAGATGGGCGCGGAGACGGTGGTGTTCGACCCGTTCTTCGAGGACCCGGCCGAGACCTCGCGCCCCGAGGCGGCCTGGGAGATGCTGGCCGCCGTCGCCGCCAGGATCCAGAAGTAGGGGCCGTCAGCGGCAGGCGAGCGCCTGGATGCGATCGCCGGCGACCCCGACTTCAAGGTCAGATATTCGCGGCGAGAGTCGTGAGCGCGGTGGCCAGTTGGGGGTCCGCCTCCGCCAGGGCGGCTCGCAGGGTCTGCTCGTACGTGCGGCTCGCCTCGGCGTGGCGGGCCTTGCCGGCCTCGGTGACGACGGCGTAGACGCCGCGCTTGTCGTCGGGGCAGAGGTCGCGGTAGGCGAGGTCGGCCGCGTTCAGCCGGGCCACCAGGCGGGTCACCGAGCTCTGGTTGAGCCCCAGCTTGTCGGCGAGCTCCTGCATGCGCAGCTCACTGCTCGGCGAGGCGGCGAGATGGCCGAGCGCGCGGAACTCGGACAGGCCGACCCCGTGCCTGCGCTGCAGCGCGGTGGCGAGCCTGCTTTCGATGTGGGAGTGCAGCAGGAGGACCTGCTGCCAGGTGTCGGTGATGGACGGCTCGGTCGCCGTGTCGGTCATGCGGGAGCCCCTTCGTCCGGGACATCGGCTTGACATGAGAATACATGTACATGCAACATACTACTCGTTATTTGCACGTACATACATGTAGGAGGAGCCGTGGCGTGGGTCTATCTGCTCATCGCGTCCATCTTCGAAATCGTCTTCGCCCTGGCCACCAACGCCACCGAGGGGTTCACCCAGCTGTGGCCATCGCTGCTCACGGCCGGCGCGGCGGCCGGCGGGATCTTCTTCCTGAGCCTGGCGCTGAAGACCCTGGACGTCGGCGTCGGCTACACCGTCTGGACCGGCATCGGCTCGGTCGGCACCGTCGTGCTCGGCACCCTGATCTTCGGTGAGGAGATGAGCGCCTGGAAGGCCCTCGCCTTCGTCCTGATCATCGGCGGCGTGCTCGGGCTCAAGCTGTCCGACCGCCTGACCACCGCCTGACCACCCGCCTGACCACCCGCCTGATCTCATCCCTCAGGAGCTGCACCATGGCCTGGATCTATCTGTCCATCGCGATCGTCTTCGAGATCGCCTTCGCCCTCGGCACCAACGCCACCAAGGGCTTCACCCGGCTCTGGCCGTCGGTCTTCACGCTGCTGGCCGCGGCCGGCGGCATCTTCACGCTCAGCCTGGCGCTCAAGACGCTGGACGTCGGCGTCGGCTACACGATCTGGACCGGCCTCGGCTCGGTCGGCACGGTGATCCTCGGCGCCCTCATCTACAAGGAGAAGATCACGCCTGCCAAGCTGGGCTCGTTCGTCGCCATCATCGGCGGCGTCGCGCTGCTCAAGCTCACCTCGGGGATCTGAACGGTTGCGGCCGCTGTTAGCCTTATGCCGTAAAGAATTGTCCGTACGGGGAGTTCCGCGTTGGTCGTCTACGCAGGCCAGGGTGACGCGCGACGGTCGATGGCGCTGCTGTGGCGCAGCGGCGAACCCGGCGAGGCGCGGCCGGGCCCCAAACCGGGGCTGAGCGTCGACGCGATCGTGGACGCCGCGATCGAGGTGGCCGACGGCGAGGGCATGGCGGCGCTGTCGATGCGCAAGGTGGGCGAGCGGCTGGGCCGCACGGGCATGGCGCTCTACACGTACGTGCCGAGCAAGGGCGAGCTGGTCGACCTCATGTACGACCGCGCCCTGGCCGAGTTGCCCGCGTCCTACGACCTCGACGCCGGCTGGCGCGCGGCCCTGACGGCGTGGGCCGAGCAGACGCTCGCCTTCTACCTGCGTCACCCCTGGATGTTGCAGGTGTCGCAGGCGCGTCCTGTGCTGGGGCCGAACGAGTTCGCACTGCTGGAGAGCCTGGTGTCGATCCTGCGCGGCACCGGCCTCGGGCCGCGCAGGGTGCGCGGGATGGTGGCGCTGCTGTTCGACTTCGTCAGGGGCGCCGCCGCGACGGTCGCCGAGTCGCGCCAGGCGGCGACGGCGACCGGGGTGTCCGACGAGGAGTGGTGGCAGGCGCGCGCGTCGCTGCTCGAGGAGGTCGCGCCGGGGTTCGCGGGCCGGTTCCCGCAGGTGCGCTGGGTCGAGTCCGACGACTCCGAGCCCGTCGGGGACGAGCCTTACCTGGAGCATCGGGTGAGCGAGACGTTCTCGATCGGGCTGACGGTCCTGCTCGACGGCATCGAGACGGCGGCGAAGGCCGCAAGCCGTCAGCCACTGTGAAGCAGCCCGGCGGCGAATGGGCGACGGGCCCGGACCCATCGTCAACGCGGGCTGCCGGTTCGTCAGCGTGGAGTCAGGCGGGAGGTGAGTTCGGTGGTGTCGGGAACGAACCAGATGTGGTGGCCGCTGTTGCACTCCTCGACCCAGGCGCGCAGCGCGGAGCTGGTCTCCAGGTGGCGGGAGATGTCGCCGACGATCGACAGGCCGATGCGGTAGTTGACGAACTTCTGCGCGATCTCCCCCGCCACGCCGGTGCTGAGCGTGAAGAAGGCGGCGGGCAGCCGGTCGGCGGGGACGGCGACCCAGGTGGCGCCGCTCGACCACGCCTCGCCGATGAGGTCGAGCACGTCGCGGACCTCGGCCAGGGGCGGGCCGTCGTAGGAGTGGACGTCGGGCATGGGGGTCCTTTCGCGGGTGGTCATGGGCGGACGAGGGCGTCGACGATCCGCAGCACCTGGGCGGTCTCCTCCAGCCCGCCGAGTACGACGACCTTGAGCTGCCGCCGCCGCTCGTCGTAGGCGAACTCGACGCGCAGCCCGCTCCGCTCGGCCGACAGGGCGCCGAGGACCATGGTGCTGACGCGGTCCATCGCGGCCCGGTCGATGCCGTCGATCTGGACGATGCTGGTCGCCTCCGCGTGGCGGGGGCTCGCGGGTGGTTCGGCGGGGAGCCCGGTGAAGGCCGCCAGGTCGTCTTTGGCGATGCGGTATTGCTTGCCGATGCGTACGGCGGGCAGGCGGCCGTCGCGGATGTAGCCGCGCACGGTCTTGACGTGCAGACCGAGGAGGTCGGCCACCTGGTCCACGGTGTAGTGCTCCATATCGTTCCCTATTATGCAGGATGATATGGAGTGATAGGGGATTGTCAGGCGTGTGCGCCGACCGTGACGGTGCCGATGGTCAGGCGGGGCGCGGCCTCCATGACGACCCCCAGGCGCTGCACCTGCTCGTCCAGCTCGCGGGCCTGGGCCGGGGTGAGGTCGCGCAGCGGCTCGACCGTGACGTCCATCGTGCGGCCCTTGCGCCGCTGGTGCCAGACGCCGCTCACCTGCCCGTCCACCAGCAGCACGGGGAAGTTGCCGGCCTGCCCGCCGGCCAGCGCCCGCTCCGCCGCGGCCCCGGCGTAGAGCAGCTCGCGGGGGCGGCCGGCGACCACGTACGCGTCGAAGTACGGCAGCAGCCGCACCCCGCGCGGCGGCTCGTCGGGCAGCTCGGTGTCGCCCGCGAGCAGCCAGGCCCGCTGCCCCTCCAGCCGCACCTCGGCCGGCTCGACCCTTCTGAACGCCTCCGCCGCCCACGTCACGGGACCGCCCGCCCACTGGGCGAACTGCGCGGGCGTGGCCGGCCCGTACGCCCTCAAATAGGCCCTGACCAGCCAGGCGGCCCCGTCAGCCGCAGGGCCGGTGGCGAGTGGGGCGGCGGTGTAGGTGACCTTGCGGCCACGGCCCGCGCCGAAGACGAACGCGCCCCGGTGCGCCGCCGGCCCCATCACCTGCCGCCAGCGCGGCCACCACCCCTGGAACGCCGGCATGACCAGCTCGCCCGCCCACGGCCCTGTCGCGGCGACGACGGCCTCGCTCAGCTCGTCGATGGTCAGCTCGGCCCCGGCCACCGCGTCGCGGATGGCGGCGATGACCTGCTCGATCTGCTCGGGCGTCATCCTGATGGAGGCGGGCGCCCGGTCCGCGTACGGGATCGACGACATGGCCGCGACCCAGAGCGGCAGGTCGCGGGCAGGCAGCAGGTGCACGGTGCCGCGCGGCCCGTGCGTCTTGACGAGGCCCTCCCCCACCGCCGCCCGCACGCCGGTCCGTGTGACGCCGTCGAGCCGCAGCCCGATCGAGGCCTCGGCGGCGGACATCACCTGGGCGTGCGCCCCGCACATGGCGGCCACCGCCTCGGCGGGCTCCGCCCGCATGGGAGCGGTGAGCCCGGCGCGGGCCAGGCGGCGGGCGCTCACCTGCGGCCAGGTCAGTTCGATCATGCGCTCCTCCTCGGTCAGGCGACCACCATAGGAGGAATTGCGGAAGGGATCGTGCCGCGTTACAAGCGTTCGGTCAGGCGGCGGGGACGGGCTCGCCGGGCATGGCGACCGGGACCCGGGCGGCGCGCGCGGCCCAGCGGCCGTCGTCGCTGCGCACGAGGCGTACCGGATGGTCGAAGCAGGCGCTCACCAGCTCACTGGTGAGGACGTCGGCGACCGGGCCGCTCGCCAGGCAGCGGCCGTCGCGCAGCAGCATGGCGTGCGTGGTGGTGGCGGGCAGCTCCTCGAGGTGGTGCGTCACCAGGACGGTGGCCAGCGAGGCGTGCCGGGCGCGCAGGGCGTCGATGCTGGCGAGGAGTTGTTCGCGGGCGGCCAGGTCGAGGCCGGTGGCGGGCTCGTCGAGGAGCAGCAGGCGCGGCCGCGGCATGAGGGCGCGGGCGATCAGCGTGCGGCCGCGCTCGCCCTGCGACAGCGTGGGCCACCTGGACTCCGCCTTGTCGCCCATGCCGAGCATGGCGAGGAGCTGGTCGGCGCGGGCCGCCTCCTCCCGCGCAGGCTGCCAGCGGGGCACGAGCGCGGCGGTGTTGGTCAGGCCGGTGAGCACGACGTCGCGCACCCGCATCGGCCCGTCGGGGGCGTGGCGCGGGTTGACGTGCCCCAGGTACGAGCGCAGCTCCCGGACGTCCACCCGCCCGAGCGTGCGCCCGAGCACCTCGACCACGCCGCGGCTCGGATGGTTGACGGCCCCCAGCAGGGCGAGCAGCGTGCTCTTGCCGGCGCCGTTGGCTCCGAGCAGCGCCCAGTGCTCGCCGGGGTGCACGGTGAGCGAGATGTCGCTCAGCAGGTGGCGCCCGTCACGGATGAACGCGACCTCGCCGGCCCGCAGCACGGGACCGCTGTCGGCGGGGCGGGAGAGCACGGTCATCGGGCCCCCTCGTCGCCGCTCGCCGCCCCGGGCCTGGACGCTTCCGCCACCACATGTCTCCCTTCGTCCGGTCGTACCCGAGTCAAGCTATCAGGTTCTCAGACATCTGACCTTTGGGCGTCCTCGCAGGCGGCGCGGACCTCGGCGACGAGATCGGCCGCGGCGTCCAGAGTGCGGCCGATCTCCTCAGGGGTGCCGCCCACGTGGGCCAGCAGCGCCTGGGCCCGCTCGCCGAAGCGCTCGGGCGCCGACGGCAGCCGGGCGGCGGAGGTGATCATGCCCTTCTCGTTGATCAGCCAGGCGCCGTCGGCGGCGTGCAGCGCGTGGCAGGCCACGCCGATCGCGCGGAACAGGGCGCCCGCCGCGTACGCGGGGTCGCGGCCGACGGCGCCGTACCGGGCGATGGTCAGGGCGAAGTCGCACTCCCACAGGCCGCTGATCAGCGCCTCCCGCAGCGCGGGCGGGTAGTGGACGGTCTCGCGCAGCTTGGTCAGCTCCCCACCGGGGTCGGCGAGCACCCGGCACAGGGCGACCTCCCCCGCGTACGCGTGCGAGAAGAAGCCGAGCGGATGCCCCGTCTGGAAGCCCACTTCGTAGCGGCCGGCCTGGCAGTCGCGCCAGACCTGCTGGACGCGGTCGAGGTCGCGGTAGATCCAGTCCACCTGCCGCCCGTCCACGATCAGCCAGCCGCCGCCGTCCACCCACGGGCCCCAGCCGCCCGGCTCGGTCACGTCGGTGTCATCGCCGGTGACCTCGCGGGCCAGCGCGCGCAGATCGTGGACGGCGAGCGAGCCACGGTAGTAGAGCCCGAGGTCGATGTCGGAGTCGGGACGGTGGGTGCCGCGGGCGCGGCTGCCGCCCAGCGTCACCGCCACCACCCCGGGCACCGCCACCAGCCGCCGGGCGATGCCCTCCAGATCCAGTCCCGCGTACGGGTCGATGTCGTGCATCGACCGAGCATAGTCAGCCCCCACCCTAGGATGGCGGGGTGGAAGTGCGTGAGGTCGAGACGTTGCTGCGCGAGCTGGCCCCGCAGGTCCTCGGCGCCCTCGTACGCCGCTACGAGCAGTTCGACACCTGCGAGGACGCCGTGCAGGAGGCACTGCTCGACGCCTCCGTGCAGTGGCCGGAGCAGGGGCTGCCGGACA
Source organism: Nonomuraea sp. NPDC049504 (assembly GCF_040676845.1). Classification (NCBI taxonomy): domain Bacteria; kingdom Bacillati; phylum Actinomycetota; class Actinomycetes; order Streptosporangiales; family Streptosporangiaceae; genus Nonomuraea; species Nonomuraea sp. NPDC049504. Next base: position 199,820 of record NZ_JBFAPT010000016.1, on the reverse strand, counting down.
ACCCGCGGGCCTGGCTGACGACCGTGGCGGCGCGCCGGGTCATCGACCACATCCGCAGCGAGCACGCCCGCCGCCGCAGGGAGGAGAGTGTGGCGGTCAGCGTCCCCGCCGACGCGTTCCTGATCGCGCCGCCCGGCGAGGAGCGGGCCGCCGACTCCGACGACACGCTGACGCTGCTGTTCCTGTGCTGCCATCCGTCGCTGTCGGCGCCGTCGCAGCTCGCGCTGACGCTGCGGGCGGTGGGCGGGCTGACGACGGCGCAGATCGCGAGCGCGTTCCTGGTGCCCGAGGCGACGATGGCGCAGCGCATCAGCCGGGCCAAGCAGCGCATCAAGGCGAGCGGCCTGGAGTTCCGGATGCCGCCGCAGGACGAGCGGGCCGAGCGGCTGCGGGTCGTGCTGCACGTCCTCTACCTGATCTTCAACGAGGGCTACGCCGCCACCTCGGGCCCCGAGCTGCTCAGGGCCGACCTGACGGCCGAGGCGATCCGGCTGGCCAGGGCGGTGCGCCGGCTGCTGCCCGATGACGGCGAGGTGGCCGGGCTGCTGGCGCTGATGCTGCTCACCGAGGCGCGCAGGCCGGCGCGCACGGACCTCGACGGGCGGCTGATCCCGCTTGCCGAGCAGGACCGGAGCCTGTGGAGCCGGCCGCTCATCGAGGAGGGCGTGGAGCTGGTCAGCAAGGCGCTGGCGACCTCGCCGGTGGGCCCCTACCAGCTGCAGGCGGCCATCGCGGCGGTGCACGACGAGGCGCCGGCCGCCGACGAGACGGACTGGCCGCAGATCCTGGCCCTCTACGACGTGCTGCTCGGCATCGAGGACAACCCCATGGCCAGGCTCAACCACGCGGTGGCCGTGGCCATGGTGCGCGGGCCGCGGGCCGGGCTGGCGCTGCTCGACGAGCTGGCCGCCGACGAGCGCGTGGCGGGGCACCATCGGCCGGTCGCCGTCCGCGCCCACCTGCTGGAGCTGGCGGGCGACGCGGCGGGGGCGGTGGCGGCGTACCGGGAGGCGGCGCGGCTGACCACGAGCCTGCCCGAGCGGCGTTACCTGGAGGAGCGGGCGGCGGCGCTGGCGTGAGGCGCTCGTCGCGGTGGGCAGGGGTGACGGGGTGAAGGTGGTCGCGCTGTCCGACACGCACGCGCCGAGGCGCTGGCGCTCGTGCCCGCCTCGCGTGGCCGAGCACCTGCGCGGCGCGGACGCCATCCTGCACGCGGGCGACGTGTGCGTGCCGTCGGTGCTGGCCGAGCTGGCGGCGTACGCGCCCGTCCACGTCGTGCAGGGCAACAACGACGGCCCCGACGTGGACGCGCCGGAGACCCTCGATCTCACCCTGGACGGGCTGCGGATCGGCATGATCCACGACAGCGGCCCGGCCAAGGGGCGCCTGGCCCGGATGCGGCGCCGCTTCCCCGAGGCCGATCTGGTGGTCTTCGGTCACTCGCACATCCCGCTCGACGAGTCGGGCGACGGCCTGCGGATCTTCAACCCGGGCTCCCCCACCGACCGCCGCCGCCAGCCGCACGGCACGGTGGGGCTGCTCACCATCGAGGACGGCGCCCTGGTGCGAGCGGAGATCGTCCCCGTCACCTGAGGCGAGCGGGGCGTCAGGCGACCACGTCGTCGCGGGCTCTCCAGCTCGGTCACCAGCTCCTCCATGACCTTGGCCGCAGCCGAGGTGGCTGTGGCGTTCGGCGGCGTGCCAGGGGTGGAGCTGGCCAGCCTTGACGGCGGGCAGCTTGGCCCTTGCCCGTCCTGATGTACGCCCCGCCCCCCGCGCTACACCTCCTGGCGTAGCCCCGGCGGCGACGCGGGGCCGATTCGCGGGCCGCCCGCGCGGCCGATTCTGGAGCTCTCGAAGGGCTTAAGGGCGGCGGTAAGAAGAGCGGAACGCCGCCGTAAGCGCCCTCCAGCACAGTGATCCCAGATCGCGAAAAAGAGAAGGGCCGACGACGATGAGCCAGCCGTACCGCATCCAGGACGACATCCGCCTCCCCGGCTTCACCGGGCCCGTGCACCGGCCGGGCGAGCCGGGCTACGACACCGGGCGCCGCGCGCTGAACCCGGCGCTCGACCCGCGCCCCGCCGTGGTGGCCGAGGCGTACGGCGTCTCCGACCTCCGCTCGGCCCTGCTGGCCGCGCGGGCCCACGGGGTGCCGTTCGCGGTGCAGGCCACCGGGCACGGCACGCACGTCGCCTGCGACGGCGGCGTCCTGGTGAAGACCGCGCCCATGGCGTCGGTGCTGGTGGATCCCGTCCGCCGGATCGCGAAGGTCGGGCCCGGCGCGCGGTGGTCCGAGGTGCTGGCCGCCGCCGCGCCGTTCGGGCTGGCGCCGCTGTGCGGCTCGTCGCCCTCGGTCGGCGTCGTCGGCTACACGCTCGGCGGCGGGCTGGGCTGGCTGGGCCGCAGGCACGGGTTCGCGGCCGACGGCGTACTGCGGGCCGAGGTGCTGCTGGCCGACGGGCGGCACGTGACGGCGAGCCGGGACAGCCACCCCGAGCTGTTCTGGGCGCTGCGGGGCGGCGGTGGCGGGTTCGGCGTGGTGACCTCGCTGGAGTTCCGGCTGTACCCGGTGGCGGAGGTGTGCTCGGGGTTCGCGTACTTCCCGATCGAGGCGGCGGCGGACACGCTGACGGCCTACCGGACCTGGATCGAGGACGCGCCCGACGCGATCAGCACGGCGGTCGTGCTCAGGCGCATGCCGGACGACGAGGGCACGCCCGCCGCGGTGCGCGGCCGGCACGTCGTGATGATCAAAGTGCTGCACGCGGGCCCCGCCGGCGAGGCCAGGCGGCTGCTCGCGCCGCTGTGGCGGGCCGCGAGCGCGCACGGCGGGCCGCTGCTGGACGAGCTGCGCGCCACCACGTTCGCGGCCAGCTCGATGGGCGGTACGCCGGCCCGTCACCTGGACCTGTTCGACAGCGTCGGCGACGAGGTGATCGGCGCCCTGCTGCGGGCCGCCGAGCAGGCGCAGACCGTGGAGGTGCGGCATTGGGGCGGCGCGCTGGGGCGGCCCGGCCCTGACGCGGGGCCGGTCAGCCGGCGCTCCACGCGGCTGTCGGTGATCGTCGACACCGTGGTGCCGGGGCTGGCCGGGGAGTTGCGGCCGTACGCCAACGGCGGGTCGTTCCTGAACTTCATGGCGGACACGTCGCGGACGGCGGCGGCGTACGCGGAGGCCGACTACGAGCGCCTGCGCCGCGTCAAGCGCGCCTACGACCAGGACGGCTTCTTCCGCATCGGGCACGTGACCCGATGATCCGGGTGATGATGACGGCGCACCCGCGTGACACGGCTGACATGGGACGGCAGCCGTGTCACCGTCGGGACGTCACCCCGGCCGGCGGCCGGGGCAGGGCCTGTTTACGGCCTGTTGCCGCGGTGGGTGACGTGCTCCGCGCTGCCGACGTGATTGCGCTGCTTGCGCATGCCGGCGAAGCCCAGCAGTCCCAGGAGGCCGAGCAGGCCCCAAAGGCCGGCGTTGCCGCCTCCCTCGTCCCTGTTCTGCTGCGGTGCGGGTGTCACCTGACTCTGTGCCACCGGCGCGGCCGGTGCCTCAGCCGTGGCTGCGGTGGCCGGTGCCAGCGTGAGAAAGAACGCCAGGCCCAGCCCGGTGAGGGTCTTGCGCATTGGGTTCCCCCGATCCGGCGGTCTCAACAACCGCGGAGACCGCCTATCACGCCTTCTCTCTTGAAGGCTCCCGATAGCGGGGCGATCTCCTAATCCCCTGCTACCTGTGCCTCTACCATCGACGCCACCCCATCAAACGCCTTCTCATCCCGCCTGACCGGCGGCGACGGCCCCGCTTCCCCTGCCACGCACGGAATTCCGTTGCCCCCGGACTTCCTGGATCACTACACTCGCCACCGACATCACCACGCGACGAAGGAAGGGAGCCGGCCGTGCGCCACAGCACCGCTGCCGTCGTCCCCCCGTCGCGTCACGAGGTGATCCTGGTGTCTTCGCCGCCCCGGCGCCCGCTGCGCGGCCGGCGCCGGCCGCTGCCCTGACGAAGACCCCGTTCGCCGGGCTCAATCGCGCAGTCCTGTTCGGAAACATCCCCGAAAGGCTGTAGAGCCGTGCGTGCTCACCTTTCCTCTCCTTTGACCACCGTCCGCAACCTCGGCATCCTCGCGCACGTCGACGCCGGCAAGACCACCGTCACCGAACGCATGCTGTACGTCACCGGCGCCACCTACAAGCGCGGCGAGGTGCACGACGGCACCACCGTCACCGACTTCGACCCGCAGGAGCGCGACCGCGGCATCACGATCTTCGCCGCCGCGGTGAGCTGCGTGTGGGACGGCCACCGGATCAACCTCATCGACACGCCTGGCCACGTGGACTTCTCCGACGAGGTCGAGCGCTCGCTGCGGGTGCTGGACGGCGCGATCGCCGTGTTCGACGGCGTGGCCGGGGTCGAGCCGCAGAGCGAGTCGGTGTGGCGGCGGGCCGACCGGTACGGCGTGCCGCGCGTCGCGTTCGTCAACAAGCTGGACCGGCCAGGCGCCGACCTGGACGCGGCCGTCGCCTCGATCCGGGCGCGGCTGCACCCCGCGCCGCTGGTCGTGCAGCTGCCGATCGGGCGCGAGGACGGCTTCACCGGCGTGGTCGACCTGGTCGGCATGCGGGCGCTGGTCTGGCCGGGCGACGGCTGCGAGGCGCAGCCGGTGCCGGACGAGCTGCTGGCCGAGGCGCGGCGGCGGCGCAGGCTGCTGGAGGAGGCGGTGGCCGAGCTGCACGCCGGGGCGCTGGAGGAGTTCTGTGCCGAGCCGTCGCTGTCCGAGGCGACGCTGGCCGGCGCGCTGCGCGACCTGACCCGTACGGGTGCGGGCGTGGTCGTGCTGTGCGGCTCGGCGTACCGGAACCGGGGTATCGAGCCGCTGCTCGACGCGGTCGTCCGGTATCTGCCGTCGCCGCTGGACGTGCCCGCCGTGCACGGCCAGGGCGGCGAGGAACGGCCGGCCGACCCGGCGGCTCCGCTGGCCGCGCTGGTGTTCAAGGTGACCTCGACCGCGTCGGGGCGGCTGACGTACCTGCGGGTCTACTCCGGCACGCTGCGCAAGGGCGACACGGTGCTCGACGCGGGCACCGGCGGGACCGAGCGGATCGCCCGCATCCTGCGGGTGCAGGCCGACCGGCACGCCGAGGCGGCGGCCGCGGTGGCCGGCGACATCGTCGCGGTCGTCGGGCCGAAGTCGGCCCGCACCGGCACGACGCTGTGCGCGCGGGAATCGCCGCTGCTGCTGGAGCCGCCGAACGCGACGGAGCCGGTGGTGTCGGTGGCCGTGGAGCCGCGCAGGAGCATCGACGGCGACCGGCTGGCGGCGGCCCTGGCCCGGCTGGCCGAGGAGGACCCGTCGCTGTCGGTACGCACGGACGCCGAGACCGGGCAGACCGTGCTGTCCGGCATGGGCGAGCTGCACCTGGAGGTGGCGGCGGAGAAGCTGCGCCGCGACCACCGGCTGGAGGTCACCGTCGGCCGGCCGCAGGTCGCCTGCCGGGAGGCCGTCACGCGCGGGGTGCCGGGGCTGGTCTACCGGCACGTCAAGCAGGACGGAGGCGCCGGGCAGTTCGCGCACGTCGTGCTGGACGTGGAGCCGCTGGAGGAGGGCTTCGCGTTCGCGTCCACGGTCACCGGCGGTCGCGTGCCGCGCGAGTACGTGCGCGCGGTCGAGGCCGGCTGCCGCGACGCGCTGGCCGCGGGGCCGCTCGGCGGGCACCCGGTGACCGGGCTGCGGGTGACGCTGACCGACGGGGCCACGCACGTGAAGGACTCCTCGGAGATGGCGTTCCGCACGGCGGGCAGGCTCGCGCTCCGCGAGGCGCTGCGGGCCTGCACGATGGTGCTGCTCGAGCCGGTGGCCGAGGTGACGGTGACGGTGCCGGACGCCATGGCGGGCGCGGTGCTGGGCGACCTGTCGGCGCGGCGCGGGCGCGTGTCGGGCTCGCAGGCGCGCGGCGGCGCCGTGGTCATCACCGCGGTGGTGCCGCTGGCCGAGGTGTTCGGGTACGCGACCCGGCTGCGCAGCCGTACGCAGGGGCGGGGCACGTTCACCACCCGCCCGGCCGGCTACGCCCCTGCGGGCTGAACCGCGTCCCCGCCCCCGCTCGCCGGGGGCGGGGACCCGCTCAGGCGGCCGTGAAGGCGATCCAGGTGTCCGGCGGCGCCTCGGGCCTGCCGGGCACGGGGCGGCGCTCCTCGGTCCAGGCGTCACCGGCGAGGTCGGCGGCGACGCGCCGCCAGAACGCCACCGCGCCGGCGTTGGCGTCCTGGAACGCGATCTCCCACCGTCCCGGGTGCCGGGCGACGACCTCCTTGACGGCCCGCAGGCCGAGGCCGGAGCGGCGGGCGGCGCGTACCACGAAGAAGCTGTTGAGCACCCGGACCGGCCCGTCGAGCCCGCGCACGAACGCGAAACCGGCGGGCCGGTCGCCACGGCTCAGCAGATAGGCCGTCCAGCCGGGGTCGGCGAAGGCGGACTCGAGGCGGTCGCTGCGGAAGGTGGCGTCGGGGCGGGGCAGGCCGCCCTGGAACTCGGACATGTCGTGGCGGAACATCAGCCACAGGCGTTCCACGACGGGCCGGTCGGCGGCGGTGGCGGGGCGTACCGCGAAATCGTCGAAGGTCATGAAACGCAGCTTCCGGCCGGAACCAGATCCGGCCGGAAGGGATGGAGTGCGTGAAGACTACCAGATCACGGGGTGGTGACCGCGGCCCCGGTGACCGAGGACGCCCAGTACAACGCCCTCGCCACCTGCGGGAACAGGCCCTTCGGGTGGTTGCGGAACAGGGGCTCGGTGCCGAACATGACGACCGCGGCGCCGCGCTCGTCCCTGCCGCTGATCACCGCCGCCTGGCCCCTGGCCGACTCGGGTCCGCCGGCGCCGGCCGCGGTGGCCCGCCAGTGACCCGAGACGAGCGGGCCGTCGGCCGCGTACGACTGCTCGACCGCCACCTCGGGCCCGAGCCCGGTGAACCAGAGCGGCGAGTACACGAACGCGTGACCCGTCGCGGCGCCGCCGACCTGGCCGCCGTCCGCGACCGTGCGGACCACGCCGTTGGCGTCCGAGCGGCCCTCCACCGTGGTGGCGGTGAGCAGCCCGGCTGCGGTGTTGAACGCGGCGCCCGTACGGCCACGCGTGATGACGCCGCCCGACCCGAGGAACGCCTCCAGGTCCGCCCGCGCCTGCGGCGTGAGCGCGGCGTGGCTGAGCCCGCTGGAGACCCACAGGACGTCGGTGCCGCTCCAGTCGAAGCCCTGGTTGAGCAGGGCGGTCGAGACGGGCGTGACGTCGAAGCCCAGCTCGCGCAGCGTGAACAGCTCGTCGGCGGACGCCGCGGCGGCCACCCGCACCTGGGCGAGCGGGACCCCGCCCGGCTCGCGGGCCGGGGTGAAGGCGACGCCGTAGCGGTCGGCGACGACCCTGGCCGCCTGCCGGGCCGAGGACGGAATCACCGCCGCGCCGCCGTCCCAGCGCACGGCCACGCCCTGGGCGAGCAGGCCGTTGAGCGCCCGCACGTCCTGGGCGTCGGCCACCTTCAGGGCGAGCGGCCCTGACGTGCGCGGCACCGAGCCGGTGGGCGCGGCGACCTTGACCGGCGTGGTGTGGGCGCGCAGCGAGGTCAGCGGCTCCACCTGGGCGCCCCAGAGCAGGGCGTGGCTCCAGCCCGAGATGTCGTACATGGCATCGACGCGGGGTGAGATGTCCTCGCCCGGCTCCAGCATGACGTTCGCCAGGCCGCGCTTGGGCTGGCGCATGTCCACGACGTACGTGCCCGCCGGGTACGTCTTCCCGCCCTGGCGGAACGCCGTCTTCGCCCGCTCCACCCGGACGTCGTTGGCGATCAGGTGGTCCACCAGCCGGGCGGCGGCAGGAGTGCCGGCCGGGATGGCGTAGGCGCGGGGGAAGGTGGTCGTGTAGACGTCCTCGGGGCCGAAGCCGGGCACGATGCCGAGCGGCACCGTCCTGGCCGGCTCGCCCGCCGCGCCCCGCCTGAACACCTCGATCTGGTCGGCGATCAGCCGGTCGTGGCGGTCCTGGACGAAGCGGTAGGTGGCGCGGATGGCCGCCGCGGCCACGTCGGTGTTGATCGCCGAGCGCCGCCGCAGCTCCTCGACCGGCAGGTTGGCGTAGTCGGCGTTGTTGACCCGCAGCGGGATCTCCACCGTGTGCGCGGCGACGGCCCCGTGGAAGGGCGCGTACTGCGGGGTGAAGATCGGCGGCCAGTCGTCCCAGCCCTCCGCCGAGTCGCGGAACGGGATCTGCGCCGGCTGCACGCCGTCCTTCTCCGGCGTGTAGCCGAGCCCGTTGACCGCGGCCTCCATGCCGAGGCCGTTGGCGTAGGTGTTGGTGATGAACAGGTCGTACTCGTAGTTCGCGCCGTGCGGCGGCGTGGTCGGCTCGATGAGCGTGCCGTTGACGTAGCCGTGCAGGTCGATCATGGCGACCGGCTGGGCGTCCATCATCACCTGCCGCATCGCCCTGACCTCGGGCTGGGAGGCGGTGACGAAGTCGCGGTTGAGGTCGAAGCCGGCCGCGTTCTGCCGCGAGTTCGCGATGCGGCCGTCGGGGTTGGCGGTCACGTTGAAGTAGAGGCGGGTACGCTTGAGCAGCGCGGTGATCGCCGGGTCCCTACTGGTGGCCAGCTCCTCGATGGTACGCAGCGCCGCGTCGGTGCCCTCCCACTCGTTGCCGTGGATGTTGGCGTTGACGTACAGCGGCGCCTTGTACTTCTTGGCCAGGCCGCGGTCCCTGGCGGCGGCGGCCGGGTCGTTCTCGATGCGCTCGCGCAGGCGGGTCTGCTCGCGCGCCTGCGCCGCGCTCTCCGGCGCGGTGACGGTGACGAGGTAGAGGTCGTGGCCGCCGGCGGAACGGCCGATGATCTCCGCGCTCACCCGGTCGCTGCGCCACTGCAGCTCGTTGAGCTTGGGCGCGATGCCGTGGTACGGCACCAGCCCCAGCTTGATCGCGGCGTCGGCCGGGTTCTCCTGCGGCGGCGGCAGCTTCGTGCGCCTCGGGTAGCCGCGGTCGTGCGGGATGCCGGACGAGCGCTCCTCGCCCTGCGCGGCGGCGCGGGCGGCGGCGGCCTGTTCGGGGAGGCCGGCCGCGACCTCGTTGCGCTCGGGGCCGTTGCCGAAGTCGCGGACGGCCGGCGGTGGCGGCTGCGCGGGCTCGGCCATGGACACGTTCTGGGGGACGGTGAGCAGGGCGGCCGCGACGGCGGCGCCGAGCAGGGCTTGGGGTAAGCGCACGGAAGAGCCTCCGGGGTTCCGGCTTGCGGGACGTCGGCGCGAAAGGGCGGCCGGGCGGGGACCCGGCCGCCGCGGTTCGTCACTGTTCGCGGTAGTCGGCGGCGATGCCGACCAGGGAGATCAGGCCGGCGGCGAACTCCATCGCCTCCTTGTGGCCCTCGTCGAACGGCGGCTGGAAGCCCACGCCCTGCCACGTGCGGGTCCCGGCGTTCCACAGGTCGGCGCCGACCTCGAAGTCCCAGCCGTAGATGCCGTGGTCGTACCAGAGCTCGTCGGCCGAGTTGCCGGCCGCCGAGTACAGCACGTCCGTCACGGGCCCGGTCTGCTGCGGCCAGATGACGGTGCCCCGCTCGGCGGCGATGGCCTCCAGGATCGTCTCGGACGAGCGCTCGAAGAACGCCTCCTCCTTCTTCGTCGGCCTGGGCAGGGTGACGCGGCCCTCGGCCTTGTACGCGCCGGGCGGCCACATGAAGTAGCCGCCGTAGCTGTGCACGTTCATGGCGAACTTGATGTTGCGGAAGCGCTGCGCCAGCCAGATGACGTTGCGGCTCTCGGGCTCGGAGTGCTCGGCCGGGCCCGCGTACGTGCCGCTCTGGCAGTTGGCGGAGGCGCCGAAGTAGCCGTCGTCGTGCGAGCCGACGGCGTAGTTGCGGTTGACGTCCACGCCCCACTGGTTGCGCAGCGCCGGGTCGGACTGCTGCGGCGGGCAGTGGTTGGTCATGTTCTTCCGCTGGGAGTTGAAGTCGTAGAAGCTGTAGTTCGCGCCGTCGGGGTTGACGGTCGGGACGATGAAGATGTCCGTACGCTCCAGCAGCCGCCTGGTCGCCTTGTCGCGCCCGTAGTTGCGCAGCAGCCGCTCCGCGGCCTCGATCGTGACCAGCGGCGTCACCCATTCGCGCGCGTGCTCCTGGGCGTAGGCGAGCACGCCGGTGCGCGAGCCGTCGCGGCGGGTGCCGATGCGCAGGGCCAGCACCTCGGCCGGCTTCCTGGAGACGTCGGCGGGGGCGTTCAGGAAGTCGTCGAGCTGGACGGGCTGCGCGGGCGCCATGACGCCGGCCCCCGGGTCCGTACGGTAGAGCGCCGCCTTGAGCGGCAACCCCGGCGTCGCGTTGATCGCGGCGACCACGTCGGCGGCGGTGCTGACGGGCGCGCCCGCCTCATCGGTGCCCAGGCTGACCGTGACGAGCTTGCCGTCGAGCTTGACGCTCAGCGCGCTGCCCGGCGTGCCGGGATCGACCAGCTCGACGGACAGGTCGTCGCCGCCCTCCGAGCCGTAGGCGTTCGAGGTGATCACGACGGCGGCGCCCGGCGGGGTGCCGATGACGGCCTGGGCGTGGCGGCGGTAGCCGTTCGTCCGGTACGGCAGCGTGATCAGGTCGGTGAGCTTCGGGAACTGCCGGTGCAGCGTCTTGACGCGCTCGTTGAGCTGGGCCGGCGGCATGTACTGGGTGATGAAGTCCTTCTGGTAGCCGCGGTCGTGCTTGTCGGGGCGTTCACCGTCGGGCCACTCCCGTACGTGCGCGTCGGCGCTGCCGCCGCCGGTCGAGGTGACGGTGATCTTCTGCGGCCGGTCGTCGGCCGGGACCGGGGTGCTGAACTGGTGCCCGAGGTACGCGCCCGCGTCCACGTACGCGACCATCTCGGCCCGCCCTGTCGTGCCGCGCTTGCCGCGCCACTCGACGGTGAGCGTGGCCGCCTGGGCGGCGCTGCTCGACGCCTCGACGGACAGGAAGTAGCCGTCACGCGACTTGTACCAGAGCGCCCGCTCCACCACGATCTGGTCGCCCGAGGGCGGTTTCTTGCGGGCGTCCGCTCGTGTCCCGGCCGGCGCCTCGGACGCGAGCGCGGCGCCGAGCGCGCGGATTTCGGTCAGCTGGGTCGGGGTGACGACGGCGTCGACCTGGACGCTGCCGTCGAGCTGGGGACGTACGCGTTCTGTGAGGTCGGCGCCGGACGCCACCAGCCGCTCCATGACCGTCCGGTCCGGCACGGACAGCGTGACCAGCGACGCCGTTTCGGGGTCCGCCGGTCCGGCGACCGCGGAAACGGATGGCGCCGCCCCCGGCAACGCCGTGGCGGCGATCAGCAGAGCGACTACGGACGCCCGTAAACCACGCATATGGACCCTCCTGGATCTTGCCGTATGGGGCTCATTGAAAGCCGACAAACCACATCAAGCAAGACCCAGGACGACTTCTTCCGGCGATCAGGTGCGCGCGTCGCCTCCGTGAGGACGGCGACTTCCGGCCGTCACATGCGCGAGCTGGGCCACCCCCGAGCGCGGCGACGACAGCACCGGCACCGCGCCCGCCGGGGCGTCCCCGACGATGCGCGCCATGGACGCCTGCGCCAGCACCACCACGTCCACCTGCGCCGCGAGCTTGCCGAAGCCGTCGAGGACCAGCGCGTCGTGGCGGGCCGGGTCGCCGCCGCGCAGCGCCTCGAACGCGCCCTCGCACAGGTACGGCACCACCTCCCGGGCCGGCCCCTGCCTGGCCGCCGCCCGCTCGACCACCCGCGTGGTGGGGCCCAGCGTGGACGCGAGGGTGGCCAGCACGCCGATCCTGACGCCCGTACGCACCGCCTCCTCCGCCATCGGCTCGTCGATGCGCAGCACCGGCAGCTCGGCGTACGGGCGGGCCCGCTCGGCCGCCTCCCCGATGGACGAGCACGTCACCAGCAGCACGCCAGCGCCCGACTCCTTGGCGTAGGTGGCGTAGGCGATCAGCCGGCGCAGCACGTGCGGCGGCGGGTCGCCGGCCGCGATGGTGTCCTGCAGCAGGCTCTCGTCCACGAAGTTCAGCACCTTGGCACCGGGGCGCGCCTCCTTGGCCAGCTCGGTGAGCGAGGCGGCGAGCGCGGGCACGGTGTGCAACATCGCGACGGTCTCCTGCACGCCCTCCTGACGCATGTGCCCGGCTTCCGTGCCTCGAACGGCTTCCCCGCGCCCCTGCGCGCCTTCCCGGCGCGCCCCGCCGGTCATCGGGCGGTCCAGGGGCGGGCGTGCTCGTCCACGATCGCGGCCAGCCGCTGCACTCTCGGCACCGACGTGCCGCGCAGCTCGGCCGCGAGGTCCGCCGTACCGACCAGGTCGCTCCAGACGGCCCGCCCGGCCAGCATGCCGGACGCGCCCGCGCGGCAGGCGGCGCGTACGGCGGCGGGGAAGTCGTCCCGCTCGACGCCCTGCGACAGCACCACCCACGGCACGGGGATCACCTCGTCCAGCGCCGTGCACTCCTCGACCAGCCGCTCCTCGGGCGCGGCGCCGCCGAGCGGGACCTGCGCCTTGTAGAGGTCGGGCCGCAGCCCGGCCAGCTCACGGGCCGCCTCCCTGATCGCGGCGGGCCCGTCGAACCCGGCGGCGTCCCCGGCCGGCTTCGCCACTCCCTCCAGCACGGACAGCAGCCCGGCCGCGGCGCACCTCCTGACGAACTCGGCCGCCGTCTCCAGCCGCCGGCCCCGCTCCTCGTCGTCCCGCCAGATGAGCAGCAGCTTGGCCGCCACCGCCCCCGCCTTGCGGGCCGCCTCGAGATCGATCCGGTCGTCGATGCCGGTGTCCTCGACGGGGCCGTCCGGGTCCTGCTGGAGGCTGTCCACCGCCACGATCAGCCCGCCGGACACCGCGCCCTCCGCGGCCACCTGCTCGAACCCGTAGTCCTGGTCGATGAGGAACCCCGAGGCGTACGGGCCGACCTCCCGCGCCACCGTCAGCTTGAACTCCCGCAGCGTGTCATCGCCGACGCGCTCCCCCGTCGCGGCCGTGAACATCTGCCTGAGGCTCTCCCGCTGGTCCATGGCGACCATGGCGAACCCGCCGGAGGGGCGTGCGAGCAGGTCGAGGGTGGGTCGGTCTGGGGTGGTCATGCGTGCTCCCGTTCGGGTGATGGGTTCGTCGAATGCGTGGCTCGCGCCAGGAAGGCGTCGTATCCGGGGAGGTAGGCGGCGCGCAGGGCCGAATCCTCGGGGTGACGTTCGAGGGGCAGCACAGGAACGTCGGCCGGCGAGCCACCGGCCTGGCCCGCGATGAGCGCGGCACCGGCGCAGACCGCGTCGCCGGACCGGACGATCTCGACCGGCACCGGCGAGACGGCGGCCTTGATCCGCATCCACGCCGGGATCCTGACCTGCCCGCCGAAGACCGCCAGCCGTTCGGGAACGACACCGGCCACCGCGGCAAGCTCGTCGAGCATCCAGCGCGCGTGCAGGCAGGTGCCCTCGACGACGGCGGCCAGCAGCTCGCCGGGCCCGTGGGCGGCGTCCAGCCCCGCCAGCACCGCCCGCCGCTCCCGGTCGGGCGCCGGAGCCACTCTCCCCCTCAGGTACGGCTCGACCACGATGCCGGTCGGCAGCCGCACCTCTTCGAGCAGCTCCGGCAGGTCGTCGTACCCCTTGCCGCCGACCAGGCGCAGCACCCAGTCGAGCATCGCCCCGCTGGTGGGCAGCCCGCCGACGAGCACCGTGCGCGCGCCGTCCAGCGACGGGTCCGCCGTGACGCCCAGCGCGATCCCGGTGCGCGGGCCGGGCGCCGTTTCCGCGGGCACCATGAGGGCCTCGGCGGTGCCGAGCGAGTCGGCCACGTCACCCGGCCGCCGCACGCCCGCCGCCCACGCACCTACCGCGTGGTCGTGCCCGGCGATCACGACCGGCACCCCGCGCCGTACGCCGTTCACGTCCACGTTCAGCCCGCCGACCGGTTCGGTCGCGCCGATCACGGGCGGCAGGCGGTCGGGGCCGATTCCGGCGTGCGCGGTCAGGTCCGGGTCGTAGCGCCCGGTCCGTACGTCGTAGGCGAGCGTGCGGGCCGCCAGGGTCGCGTTCGAGCGCAGGACGCCGGTCAGCGCGTACGCCACCGCCTCCGGCATCCCGGCCCACCAGCGCATCGCCTTGAGCAGCGGCGGCTCGTGGCGGCCCAGCCACATCCACTTGGCGAGCGGCGCCTTGGCGTCGGCCCAGCGGCCGGTGGCGGCGTAGAGCGCGGCGTCGTCCGGCTTCAGCCCGGCGATCTCCGCGGCGCCGCGCGGGTCGTTCCACCAGATGAGCGGGGTGAGCGGCCTTCCTTGTACGTCGAGCGGCACCCCGGTCTCGGCCATGCCCGCGATCCCGATGGCCTCCGGCCCCCGCCCGGCCCGCTCCGCGCACTCCCCGAGCGCCTCCGTCACGGCCGTGACGAGGGCGGGCAGGTCGGGGGGCGTCCTGCGCCGGACGGTGGCCGCCTCGCCGCCCCGTTCGTCGAAGAAGCCCACCTTGACGTGGGTGGTGCCCACATCGATCCCGGCCAGCAGCCCGTTCGGCGTCATGTTGTCACTATAAATCCATAAGTTGGCGGAAAAGTGCCAACTCATGGTGCATCATGGCCATACGCCCAGCGTACGAGCGACGGGCAGCACCGAAACGATCTACGCTACGTCCCAGCGATCCACGGAACGAGCAGGAGGTGAGAAGGCTGCGCTCCGAGCAGAACCCCGGCGACCCGCACGCCGGACACGAGCCCGGCGCCGCGCAGGAGGCCGGAAGCCTGCGTTACGGATCCGCGCCCGGCCGGCGGGCCGCCATCCTGCGCCGGGTCTCCCAGGACGGCTACGTCTCCGCCGCCACCCTCGTCGACGAGCTCGCGGTCTCCCCCAACACCATCCGCCGCGACCTGCGGAAACTCGCTCAGGACGGCTTGATCAGAGCGGTGCGCGGCGGAGCCACCCCGGCGGACGCCGGCGCCCTGCCGTTCTCCGACCGCTCGACGCAGGCCGCCGGCGCGAAACACGCCATCGCCGCCGCGGCCGTACGCCTCATCGAACCCGGCACCACGGTGGCGCTCGACTCGGGCACCACCACGCTGGAGATCGCCAAGCTGCTCCCCGCCGACGCCGGCCTCACGGTCGTCACCCACTCACTGCCGGCCATCGCCGCCCTCGCCCCCCGGCCGGACATCACCCTCATCGGCATCGGCGGCCAGTACAGCCGCGACACCCGCTCCTTCGGCGGCCCGGAGACCGTCGCGGCGCTGGAACACCTCGGCGTACGCACACTCTTCCTGGCCGCCACCGCCCTCGACGAGGCCGGCGTGTACGGCGCGACCCCCTACGAGGCCGAGACCAAACGCCGCCTGATCTCCATCGCCCGCGACACGGTCGTGGTGAGCGACGCCCGCAAGTTCGAGCTGAGCGCCCCGATCAGGGTCTGCCCCTGGTCCGCCGTCACCCACCTCATCACCGACGCCCTCCCCGAGCCGCTCACCCTCCCCACCCCCACGACCGTCGCCCCGTGACTCCCAGGCAGGGTGGGAAACGGTTGGAGGGGCGGCGGTCCCGCCGTCCAGGCGGTGGGCGCACGGAGTGACCGGTGAGAAGACAGCGCGGGAAAGGCCGGCGAAACGCCAGAGACGAGGCCGGTTCGGCATTGCGGCGGGCCCGCATCCCCGGATCAGGCACTACTCCCTAGCCGTAGTACTCCTCGGCCTTCCCGTAGGCGTCTTTCCTGCGCTCCAAGAGCCGCATCCACGGGTCATCCCAGTTGCTGCGAGGCATCTTCAGTTTGCTCTCGTGAATGTCCTTGACCCTCCACCTGAGTTCGAGGTGGTTCTGGTCGTTGACGAGCAGCCCGGGCAGGTTCTCCTCGATCCGCTTGGGCATCAGCTCGTAGACCTCCATGAACGCCTTGTTCGCCTGGGTGAGGAAGTCCCGGGCACGGCTGTCCGCCGTGCCGCCGAAGTCCCAGAACTCGTCCCAGCCGCTGCGGTCGGGGTCGGCCATCGCCTCGAAGTTCTGGGCGCACCACGTGATGACCTCAAGGAAGCGGCTGCTGGCCCTGCTCATCGCGCCGGTGACGGCGGCCAGCGCCGTCACGCTGCCGTAGGTCTGCCGCAGCGCCCACTGCGCCTTGACGGCGGCATCGCCATGCCACGGGCTGTCACGCAGGTCCTGCGCCCTTAGCCGCAGCGTGTGGGTCAGATCGACCAGGGACTCGGCCATCTGCGCGTAGCTTTGCGGGTCGCGGTGACCGCCGTTCATCACCAGGATCTCGATGTCCCGCCTCGCCTGCTCCGCGGTCATGTCGTCGACGCCGTAGTCGATCGCTCTCGACAGCGTCAGCGGCACGATGCCGTTGGGGTAGATGTCGCTCGGTCCCCTCAGCCTGCGGTTCCCCAGGCCATCGACCCGCTCCTGCAACTCCTCGATCGGCGCGTCGCCGAGCAGAGGATGGTCGGCGAGCTTGTAGTTGGCCGCGGCCCGCTCGATCAGGATCCCCGCCATGCCCGTCTCGGCGTACACATCGTTCCAGAAGCCTGCGACCGCTCTGTCGGCCTCGGCCATCATCCGGTGCAGCTCGCGCGGCAGATCCCAGCTCATCCCCGAAACGCCGATGCCGTCGGCCCTGCTGTAGTTGAAGTCGCCTGCCGCGGCGGCCAGCGCGACGAGCTTGCCCCCCACGGATTTCACGGGGCCGCGAGAGATCTCGAATCCCTCCGGACGGTCCAGATCGAGCCCCGGCCAGGTGTCGGGGATGGTCGGTTCCGTATCCCATGTGGACCACTGGTCGGCAGGCGTCGGCTCAGGCTCGCGCATCGAGACTCCGATCAACACATCGGGGGGTCGCCACACCCTACGAAGATCGTCATCACCTTCGCAACCGCAGACCTGTTGGCGAGGACCGCCGAAGCCCGCCGATGCCGCGCTCAGCAGCTGAGCGGGCGCGGTGGCAGGGGGAGCCGAAAGCGGGCGCCCGGACCCGGAGCAGGGCCGCTCGGATCGCGTCCATGACGGCGCTGCCGTCAGTGGCTTCCTCCGTCCGTCGCTGAACGCCTTCAAGGTCGTTCGCAGCCCCCACCTGCGCTCCCCCGCCCCCGACGCCACCTGGCGAAACGGACCCTTGACAAACCTCACAACCCCACATAATCTCCAGCCAAAAATTTAATCGATTCAACGAGCGGAGCTCGTCACGATGAGACCCCCCAGCAGCATCCGCCGCACCCTGGCCGCAGGGTTAACCGCCCTGCTGTGCCTGCCACTCACCGCCGCCCCGGCAGAGGCCACCACGGCGACAGGCGGCAAGCACCGTCCGAGCCCCCGTCTGGAGCACCTCGACAGGGGCCTGGTGGCCGCCTCCACCAGCGAGGGCGTGTTCCTGAGCTGGCGGCTGCTCGGTGACGAGGTCACCGGGCACGGCGCGAAGGGCATGACGGGCACCGACTTCCGCGTCTACCGCGACGGCCGCGCCATCGCCACGGTGACCGACAGCACCAACTACCGCGACCCCTCGGGCACGTCCCGCTCCAGGTACCAGGTGGCGCCGATCGCCAAGGGCCGCGAGGGGCGGAAGAGCCCTGTGGCCACGCCTTGGCTTAAAACGTTTTATGATCTTCGGCTGAGCAAGCCGGCCGACGGCGTGACCCCGGCGGGCGAGGCGTACACGTACGCGGCCAACGACCTGAGCGTGGGCGACGTGGACGGGGACGGCCAGTACGAGTACGTGGTCAAGTGGGACCCCTCGAACTCCAAGGACGTCTCGCAGCGCGGCTACACCGGCAACACGTACGTGGACACGTACGAGCTGGACGGCACCCTGCGCTGGCGCCTCGACCTCGGCGTGAACATCCGCTCGGGCGCCCACTACACGCAGTTCCTGGTGTACGACTTCGACGGTGACGGCCGTTCGGAGATGATGCTCAAGACCGCCCCCGGCACGAAGATCCTTCGCTACGACACCAAGGGCAAGGTCGTCTCCGAGCGCTACGTCACGATGCCGCGCGAGGACCGCCGCGCCGGCTACTCCGACACCGACGACTACCGGCTGAGCGCCGCCGGCTACTTCGACCATCTCACGGGGATGTTCGCGAAGTGGCACAAGCACCCCGAGGTCGTCGCCGGGCACTGGCCGAAGACGATCGAGGAGGCGCTGGGCATCGAGCCGAAGTACCGCTACCCGCTCTCCCAGGCCGACGCGGCCGAGCTGGCGACGTACTTCATCGACGTCTACGCCCCCGCCCGCAGCGGCAACAACCGGCTGCGCGAGTTCGCCGGCTACATCCTGACCGGCCCCGAGTACCTGTCGGTGCTCGACGGCGCGACCGGCCGCGAGCTGCAGACCGTCCACTACAAGCCGGGACGCGGCGACGACGGCCTCCTGTGGGGCGACTACGCGATGGGCAGGATCGAGCCGGGCAACCGGGTGGACCGCTTCCTGTCGTCGGTCGCCTATCTCGACGGCAAGCGCCCGTCGGCGATCTTCGCGCGCGGCTACTACACCCGCAGCACGCTGGTGGCCTACGACTGGGACGGCAGGCGGCTCAAGGAGCGCTGGTACGTCGACAGCGGCCACGCCCCGATGGCGAACCCGTTCAACGCCGCGCCGCACGGCGTCCCCGGCAGCAACCCGAAATATGCCGACCTGACCACGCAGGGCTTCCACGCGATGGGCGTGGCCGACGTGGACGGCGACGGCAGGCAGGAGATCGTGTACGGCTCCGCCACCATCGACGACGACGGTGACCTGCTGTACTCCTCCTTCGACGTCGCCCCGCCGCAGAGCAACGTGCCGGGACAGAACGTCCGGCTCGGCCACGGCGACGCCATGCACGTGGGCGACTTCGACCCCGACCGGCCCGGCCTGGAGATCTGGACCGTGCACGAGGGCGGCGCGTGGGCCCCGTACGGCTGGGCGCTGCGCGACGCCGCCACCGGCGCGGTGATCCACGGCGGCTACAGCGGCGTGGACACCGGCCGCGGCATGGTCGGCGACATCGACCCGGACGTCCGCGGCGTCGAGACCTGGTCCTCCATGCCGCCCGACCAGGCCATCGAGGCCGGCCTGTGGTCGGCGCGCGGCGACTACCTGGGCAGGAACGCCCCCGGCACGAACATGAGCATCCGCTGGGCCGCCGACATGACCACGCAGCTCGTCAACGGCACCGCCACCGACGTCCTGCAGACACCGACCATCGACGACCACCGGCGCGGAACGCTGCTGACCGCCGAGGGCACGCTGACCAACAACTGGACGAAGGGCAACCCGGGCCTGGTGGCCGACGTCTTCGGCGACTGGCGCGAGGAGCTCCTGGTCCGTACGACCGACAGCACCGCGATCCGCATCTACCTGAGCACCGAGGTGACCGACAGGAAGCTGTACACGCTCATGCACGACCCGCAGTACCGCGTGGACGTGGCCAGGCAGCAGACCGGCTACAACCAGCCCGCCTACCCGAGCTTCTACTTCGGCTCGGACACCGACTGGTCAAAGGTCCCCGTCCCAAACCAGCGCTAACCACCACCACCACCACCCCAACACGAAACACCCGGCCCCGGACCTGAGACCTCCGGGCTCCGGGCTCCGGGCTCCGGGCTCCGGGCTCCGGGCTCCGGGCTCCGGGCTCCGGGCTCCGGGCTCCGGGCTCCGGGCTCCGGGCTCCGACAACAGCAAAGCACCGGCCCTGCCTGGCGGCAGCAGAACTTGCGGCCAGCACGTCGGGGCTTGCGCTCAGAGCACGGGCGCTGCGGTGACGGTTTCGTCCAGGGGCCCAGGAACGGCGAAGAGGGCGCTCCTCACTACGGGAGCGCCCTCTTCGAGGGGGATTTCGGGGGTTGCGGGGGTTGGCGGGGGCTACGGGGGTTCTCCGGCCGAACCCGCCAGGCCGTTCACCTGGCCGGTTCATCCGGCCGCTTGACGGGGCGCCACCCCGCTGGGGTCGGAGGGCCACCCCGCTGGGGTCGGAGGGCCGCTCAGCTAGGGCCGGGGCGGCGCTCAGCTGGAGCCGGGGTGCCGCTCAGCTGGAGCCGCTTCACTTGGCAGGGAGCTTGACCGACACCTGCTGGATGACCGGGTTCTGGTCCTTCTCGGACCAGGCGCCGGTGGAGAACGCCACGGGGTAGCTCTTCTTGCCGACCCCATCGCCCCACTTGGTGATGATGTAGTCGACCTTGATGTGGCCCTGGCCCTTGACGCCGTCGACACCCAGCGTGCGGGAGTTGAACGTGCCGCCGGTGAGCTCGGCGAAGGTCTTGGCGTCGAGGTCGAGCATCACGCCACGGTTGGAGGGGTCGCCGGGGCCGCGGTCACCCACGAAGAAGGGCAGCTTCTTGCCCTGGTAGAGCACGTAGCCCTCGGTCATGAGGGGCCAGCTCGGGCTGGCTACCAGACCCTTCTGCATGGGCTTGCCCGCGGCGGGCAGGCCGGTGTCGCCGGCTCGGCCGGAGGCGTCGTCCCAGAAGTAGGACGCGGTCGTCGAGCCCTTCAGCACACCACGCTGCTCGACGCCGGTCTCGGCGTGAGCGGTGGTCGCGCCGACGGTCATGGCCGCGACGGCGGAGGCTGCGAGCATGGCGACGGAACGCAGGCGAGCAGACATAGGAAAATTCAGGTCCTTTGTTAGGGGACGGGAACTTTGCGCTCGTCAGGACGAACGTAGCCGGGCAGCACGCCGTACAGACGCTACGTAGAGCGCGAGAATCCACGGGAACGGGATCCAGGGAAACCGGGGCAGGCCCCGCCTCTCTTGGTCAGGCGCGGGTCACTGCTCGGTAACGTCTACGACAGTACCCTCTCAAACCGGACATTGGCAAACATATCACCACGAAACCGGCATAGATCTACCTTGCCGGTAAAGCGTCAGGTCACATCCCGCTTCAGCACCCGCAAGGTGCCCACCGCGGCGGGGACGGCGATCCAGAACGCCACCGACGCCGCCAGCCGGGCCAGACCGCCCGCCGTCACGTCGTCGCTCATCAGGACGTCGCTGGTGGAATTGAGGTCCAGCCACTGTGCCACGGCTTTACCTCCCGCGCCAAGTTGGGCGGCGAAGCTCCCCACCATGGGGCTGACCAGGTAGATCACGATGGCGGCCGGGGCGTTGAGCAGCAACAACCCGAGGGCGAGGCCCTCAGCGGTCAGCAGCACGGTGGTGGCGATCCAGCCCACCAGCACGTGCGCCTCCAGCCCCCATGTCGCCTCCACGCCCCGCACGGACGCCACCACCGCCGTCGTCGGGACCGCGACCAGCACCGCCAGCAGGCACGCCAGCACGGCCGCCACCAGCACCGACACGCACTTGGCCACCAGCACCCGCGCCCTCCTGGGCTCCAGGGTGAACGTGGTCAGCGCCGTACGGTGCTGCCATTCGCCGGTGATCGACAGAATGCCCAGCACGGGCAGCAGGATCCCGAACACCGTCCCCGCCGTCCCCGCCAGCATGAACAGATCCGCCGTCTCCGTCACGACCCCCCGCCCGGCGACGAGCGCCACCGCCACGACGACGAGGATCGCGGTCATGATCAGGCTGGTACGGGTATCGAGCAACTTCCGCGCCTCAACCCGCAACAACCTCCCGAACGTGACGCGCTGCGGAAGCTGGATGGCGGTTTGGGTGGTCATGATGCCAAAGTCCAATCACTGAGTGAAGAAAGGGGTGTTATGGGCCCGCCTCACGACCACTGCTCAAGTCGAGGCGGTGGCCGTTGGTGAAGGCAGGGCCCGCTGGTCGAAGCAGGGCCGCTGTTGAGGCAGTGCCGCGGACGGTGGGCAGGTCGCAGGTGCGGCTAGCGGTCAGGCTCAGATGCAGGTAGGGACGGTGGTCAGGCTCAGTCGCGGATGGTGGCCGGACCGAGGGCTTCGAGGAGATTAGGTCGAGGCCGCTGGTCAGGCCGGGCCGCGGCGGTCACAGCGGTGGTCGGTCACCGATCGCTGCCCATGGTCGATGCGATCGCGGGCGCGGTCTGCAGAGGTTGTGGTCAGCGGTCACCGCGAAGCGGCGGATGGTGAGCAGCAGCAGGAGACCCATGCGTGGTCGGGACAGGAAGCAGGCACGCTGGGTGCCGCAGGTGAGAAGGCGAAGTCACGGGTGGTGGGTGGTCGGCGGTACGGCGGTGATTGGCGGCTGCTGAGCGCGGATCAAACAGGGGTGCGATGGTGAGTGGCGGGTTCCGGACGCAGGTCAGTCGATGGTGAGTGGCGGGTCCGAACGCGATTCAGACAGGAGCGCGACGGTACTTCTCGACTTCTGAGCGCGAGTCAGACAGGGGCGCGACGGTGCTTCTCAACTTCTGAGCGCGAGTCAGACGGGGACGCGATGGTGCGTCTCGAGTTCCGAAGGCGAGTCAGACGCGGGTGCGGTGGTGAGTCTCGAGTTCTGAGCGCAAGTCAGACCCGAGTGCGGTGGTGAGTGGTGGGTTGTGAGTGGGTCAGGCGGGGGTGCGGGAGGTTTGGGAAGTGAGGGCGAGGAAGGTCTGTTCGAGGGTGCGGCCTTGGCTGAGCTCGGCGAGGGTGCCGTCGGCCAGGACGAGTCCTGCGCCGATCATCACGATGCGGTCGGCGACCTGCTCCACCTCGTACAGCAGGTGGGAGCTGAGCAGGACGGCGCAGCCGGAGGCGGCCAGGCCGCGCAGGAGCTCGCGCATCCACTGGATGCCCTGGGGGTCGAGGCCGTTGGCGGGTTCGTCGAGGATGAGGGCTCTCGGGCGGCCCAGCAGGGCGTGGCCGATGCCGAGTCGTTGCCGCATGCCCAGGGAGTAGCCGCGTATCGGGCGTCCGGCTTCCTTGCCGGTCAGGCCCACCAGGTCGAGCACCTCGTCGACGCGTGACTTGGGCAGGCCGAGCATGAGGGCGCCCAGGGTGAGCACCTCGCGGCCGGTGCGGCCCGGGTGCTGGGCGCCGGCGTCGAGGAGGGTGCCCACGTCGTAGCCGGGGCGGGCCAGCTCGGCGTAGGGCTTGCCGAGCACGGTGGCGCGGCCGGAGGTGGGTCTGGCCAGGCCGGCCAGGATGCGCATGGCCGTCGACTTGCCGGCGCCGTTGGGGCCGAGGAAGCCCGTGACGGAGCCGGGGTGGACGGTGAAGGACACGTCGTCGAGCGCCTTCACGCCGTTGTACGTCTTGGTGACGCGGTGGAGTTCGATCACGTGCCCCAGTTCATCGAAAACGCGGCCCGGCCTCATCGGACCAGGGTCGAGAGTCGCCGTCGCCAGGGCTACAACCACCGGCCGGGTTATGGCCGAGGGTCTATACGTGGATCGACCCAGGGTGCTAATGCGCAGGCCAAGCGATGTTTAGGCTTGGTGCCGTGCACGACCACCCCGGCCCTCCGCACCAGTCCTCAGGCGACGCCCCCTGGCCCCCCGCCTCTTCCCCCGGCGACCGCCCGGTTGCACCGACCCCCGCTCCGGACGAGCGTCACGGCGTGGCGGCCCCGTCCTCGGACGAACCGCGTCGCATCCCAGGTGCGCCCTCGGACGAACCGCGTCGTGTGCCAGGTGCGGCCTCAAATGAGCCCCACGACATCCCAGGTCCGGCCTCAAATGAGCCCCACGACATCCCAGGTCCGGCCTCGAACGCGCCGCACGACATCCCAGGTCCGGCCTCGAACGCGCCGCACGACATCCCGGATCCGGCCTCCAACGCGCCGCACCACGTTCCGGGGTCGGCCTCGGGTGAGCCGGGTCCGGGCTGGGAGCAGGCGTCAGGCGTGCCTGTTCCTCGGGACAGGCCGCGTCCCCTCCCCCACGGGCTGCCGGGTTCCTCTTCCGGTGAGCGGCCTGTGGAGTGGCTGGGGGTCGCGCTCTTCTACCTGTTCGCCTCGGCGCCGCTGCTGCTCCTCGTTCTGGTGCTCATCAGTGGCAGCCTCGGCCGGCCGGTGGCCGACGTGGGCATCCTGCTGACCGACATGGCCACGGGGGCGGTGGGCATCGCGTTGCTACCGTTGCGGCGCCGGTGGCCGTGGCAGGTCGCGACGGTGCTGGCGGCGGCGTCGGCGTTCTCGTTCGCGGCGAACGGGCCGGCGATCGCGGCGTTCACCTCGCTCGCCACGCATCGCCGGTGGCGGCAGGTGGTGCCGGTGGGTGTGGTGTTCTGGGTGTGCGTGGCGATCTCCACCCGGTGGAAGGGCGACTGGCGGCTGACGGCGGTCTACGCGGTCGTCTCGGGCACGATCCTGGCCGGGCTGACCGTGTTCGGGCTCTATCTGCGGGGGCGGCGGGAGCTCGAGGCGGAGCGGCGGGCGGCGGAGCTGCGCGGGCAGGCGCAGCGGGTGGAGCAGGCGAAGCTGGCCGAGCGGCTGAAGATCGCGCAGGAGATGCACGACGTCCTGGCGCACCGCATCTCCCTGCTGGCGATGCTGGCGGGCGGATTGGCGTACCGGAAGGATCTGACGCCCGAGCAGACGCGGGAGACGGCGCTGGCCATCCAGGAGAACGCCCACCAGTCCTTGACCGAGCTGCGCGCCGTGCTCGGCACGCTGCGGCGCGGCGACCTCACCGGCCAGGACGGACCGGCCGACCAGGACAGGCCGGCCGGGCAGGGCGGCACGGCGGAGGGCGGGCCCGCGCCGCCACAACCGACGCTGGCGCATCTCGGCGCGCTCTTCGCGGAGGTACGCGCCGCCGGTCAGCAGGTCGAAGTGGACGACAGCGTCACCGACAGGGAGCTGCTGCCGGCGCAGACGGGGCGGCACGCGTACCGGATCGTGCAGGAGGCCCTGACCAACGCGCGCAAGCACGCGCCCGGGAGCGTGGTGCGGGCCGAGATCGGCGGGCGGCCCGGTGACGGCCTGCGCATCCGGGTCAGCAACGCGGCGGTGCCCGGCAGGTCAGGGCCTGGCGGGCGGCTTGGGCTGGTAGGGCTGGCCGAGCGGACGCGGATGGCCGGAGGAAGGATCACTCATGACGTACGCGACGGGCGCTTCGTCCTCGACGCGACACTGCCGTGGGAGGCTTGAGCCGTGGTGAGAGTCGTGATCGTGGATGACGATCCCATGGTGCGTACGGGGCTGCGGCTCATCCTGGGCGGCGAGGCCGACCTCGACCTCGTGGGTGAAGCGGCCGACGGCAAGCAGGCCATGACGGTGATCCGCGACCTGCGGCCCGACGTCGTGCTGATGGATATCCGGATGCCTGAGCAGGATGGGCTGACCACCACCGAGCTGCTGCTGCGGCAGGCGTCGCCGCCCCGGATCCTGGTGCTGACCACGTTCGACGCCGACGACATGGTGCTGCGGGCGTTGCAGCTCGGCGCCAACGGGTTTCTGCTGAAGGACACGCCGCCGCCGAAGATGATCGAGGCGGTGCGTGCGGTGGCCAAGGGCGAGCCGGTGCTGTCGCCGACCGTGGCCCAGCAGGTGATCGCCGCCGCCACCGGCCGCTACGAGCCGCGCCGCCCCGCCGCCGCCCGCGAGCTGGCCGAGCTGACCGAACGCGAGCGAGAGGTCGCCGTCGAGGTGGCCAGGGGCAGCTCGAACGCGGAGATCGCCCGTGATCTGTCGGTGAGCGTGGCCACCGTCAAGGCCAACATCACCCGCATCTTCGCCAAGCTGGGCACTGACAACCGTGTCCACGTGGCCATGAAGGTCCGCGACGCCGGCCTCCTCTGACCGCCTGCAAGCTCTGGGGCAGGACGGGCCCCCGAGGTCCATAAGGCGTGCGGTGAATTGGGCTGTCAGTGAAGTGGGCTATGCGGGGGTGTGTGGGGGTTGGTGGCCCTTAGCGGGCTTTGGCTAGTAGGAGGGCTATGTCGTCGCGGTCGGTGCTGGGGCGTTGGGCGCGGACGATCATGTCGCAGATGCGGTCGATGCCCAGAGGCGGGCCGGTCAGGAGACCGCGGAGCTTGGCCAGGCCCTCGTCGATGTTCCACTCGCGGCCTTCCACCAGGCCGTCGGTGTAGAGGGCGAGGAGGCCGCCGGGCGGGAGGGCGAACGTGGCCAGGTCGAAGGTGTCGGTGCCGACGCCGAGCGGCGGGCCGGGGGTGACGGCGAGGATGTCGGCGGTGCCGTCGGGCTGGACGAGCATGGGCGGGAGGTGCCCGGCACTGGCGATCTCGACGGTGCCGGTGGTGCGGTCGTGGCGGGCGTACGCGCAGGTCGCGATCTGGTCGAGGTCGAGCTGCTGGGCTACCCGGTTGAGGCGGTAGAGCAGCTCGGCGGGGTCGAGGTCGAGGCTGGCGAGGGTCTGGGTGGCGGTACGGAGCTGGCCCATGGTGGCGGCGGCGCGTACGCCGTGGCCCATGACGTCCCCGACGACGAGGGCGGTGCGGTCGGCGGCGAGCGGGATGACGTCGAACCAGTCGCCGCCCACGCCGGCCAGGTCGCCGGCGGGCAGGTAGCGGTAGGCGACCTCCAGGCCGGGCGGGGCGTTGAGCCCGGTGGGCAGCAGGCTGCTCTGCAGGGTGAGGGCGGTGCGGCGTTCCCTGGCGTACAGGCGGGCGTTGTCGATGCAGATGGCGGTGCGCGCGGCCAGCTCCTCGACCAGTGCCACGTCACCGTCCTGGAAAGGCTCGCTGCACGGCTGCCGCACGAGGACGAAGAAGCCGAGCACGTTGCCGCGCGCCAGCAGCGGGGCGACGAGGAACGAGCAGCCGGCCAGCGACCTGGCGATGACGTCGCGGCCGAACGCCTTGGCGATCTCGTCGGCGACGCTCTCGTCGAGGCGGGGCACGAGGACGGTCCTGGCGGTCGCCATGGCCTGGCCCTGCGGGAGGAACGGCGGGTAGACGGCGACCTCGTCCACGGGGAAGGCGGTGTCCCAGTCCCACGGGTTGTCGACGGCTACGGCCGTGGCGACGCGGCGGACCAGGGCAGAGCCGTCGGTGGGGCGTACGGGGAACTCGCCTTCGGTGATGAGGCGTTCCTGCACCATGATGCCGCCGGTGTCGGCGCAGCGGGGCACGGCCACGTCGAGCACTTCACGGCAGGTCTGTGCCAGGTCGAGGGTGCTGCCGATGCGGGTGCTGGCGTCGTTGAGGAACGCCAGGCGTTCCTGGGAGCCGGCGGCGGCGTCCAGGCGTAAGCCGGCGCGCGTGCGCGGATCTTTGATCAGGAACCCCGATGTCACCGACGTAGGCCCTCCGTGTGATGTGGATCACTTCCCTGCCGGTTCGATCAGGATAAAGGGTGATCTGCGGATTGCCTACTGACATGGGGTTTCGGGCATGACGACGCCCCGCCGACGGGCGGGACGAATCAGCTCGCAGCGGAGCCGGGGGACGACTCACGCAGAGGGTCGAGTCAGGTTGCCAGGGGGGCGGTGCTGCGGCGGATGATCAGGTTCGTGGCCAGTTCGATGCGGGTGCCCGAAGGGCCCCTTGGGTGGGTGAGCTCCTCGTGGACGAGGCGGACGGCCTCGTTCGCCATGTCGTCGAGCGGCTGACGGACGGTCGTGAGCGGCGGTGAGAGCATCTCGCACAGGGTCGAGTCGTCGAAGCCGACCACGGACAGGCCGTCGGGCACGCGCAGGCCGCGCTCCGTGGCGGCCTGGTAGACGCCGGCCGCCTGGAGGTCGTTGCCGGCGAAGACGGCGGTGGGCGGGTCGTCGCGGTCGAGCAGTTCGCCGCCGAGGCTCTTGCCGCCGTGGACCATGAAGTCGCCGTAGCGGGTGAGCGTGGGGTCGGGTTCGATGCCGAAGGTGCGGTGGGCGGCGAGGTAGCCCTCGTACCGGTCGAGCGTGCACTGCGTGTCGAGTGGCCCGCCGATGAAGCCGATCCTGGTGTGCCCGAGCTCCAGCAGGTGGGTGGTGGCCATGACGCCGCCCAGCCAGTTGGTGGCGCCGACGGTGGACAGGCGCGGGTCGCGCTGGCCGACGGGGTCGAGCAGGACGAGCGGCACGTGCAGCAGCTCTTCGATGGCGGCGATCTCGCGCTGGTCGGCCCGCGAGAGCACGAGCACGATGCCGTCGGTGTTGCGCTTGCGCACCATGCCGATCCAGCGGCGCAGGTCGAAGTCGGCGCGGTAGGAGGAGGTGACGACGAGGGAGAAGCCCCAGCGGGCGGCGGCCTGCTCGGCGCCGCTGATGAGCACCTGCGCCCAGGGCGAGCCGAGGCCGTCGATGAGCAGGTCGATGACGCCGACGCGGGGCTTGGTCGGCGGGCGCGGCGCCTCGTAGCCGGAGGCTCTGACCGCTTCGAGCACCTTGTCCCTGGTGGCGGCGGAGACGTGTTTCTTGCCGCTGAGCACTTTGGAGACCGTCGGTACGGACACTCCGGCGGCCGCGGCGACGTCGGCCAGCGTGGCTCGAGGCACAGGACCTCCCGTTTGCCGTGGCGCCGCCGTTGGGCGGCACCGGCGAAGTTACAAACTTTCGGAAAACCGCCGGACCCGAGGCGGCCCGCTGACCAGGCGAGATTCCGCCATGTGAGCGGGTTATTGACAGGGCCGCGAGCCGGACCCTACCGTAACAGCTCGGCAATGTCACGAGAGTTTTTCGGTAACTTGCCCAGAAAATTTCCGCCGCTAGGGAAGTCGCGAGGGGTCATGCCAGCACTTGTTGATCCGCCGGAGCCGGAGATCGCCCGCGAGCGGGCGCGGCGGGTCGAGGAACTACTCGCCGGCATGTCACTGCGGGAGAAACTCGCGCAGCTCGTCGGCGTGTGGCTGAACGTCAACAGGAAGAAGGGCGTGGTCGCGCCGCTGCAGGACTCGATGCAGGGCGAGGACCTCGGGTTCGAGGAGTTCGCCCGCGACGGCGTCGGCCACATCACCCGCCACTTCGGCACCACGCCGGTCGAGCCGGAGGCCGCGCGCAAGACGCTGGCCGAGCGGCAGCGGTGGCTGCGCGCGAACACCCGGCTCGGCATTCCGGCGATCGCGCACGAGGAGTGCCTCACGGGCCTTGCGGCGTGGCGGGCCACGACCTATCCGGCGCCGCCGGCGTGGGGCGCGTCCTTCCACCCGGAGCTGGTGGAGGAGATGGGCCGGGCCATTGGGTCCGGCATGCGGTCGCTCGGCGTGCACCAGGGGCTGGCCCCCGTCCTCGACGTGATCCGCGACCAGCGCTGGGGGCGGGTCGAGGAGTGCGTGTCGGAGGACCCGTACGAGGTGGCCACGGTGTGCGCGGCGTACGTACGCGGGCTGCAGTCGGCCGGCGTGATCGCCACGCTCAAGCACTTCGTCGGCTACTCCAACTCCCGCGCCGGCCGCAACCTGGCTCCTGTGCACGCGGGCGCCCGCGAGGTGGCCGACACGCTGCTGTTCCCGTTCGAGGTCGCGGTACGCGACGCCGGCGCCGGCTCGGTGATGAACTCCTACGCCGAGATCGACGGCATCCCGATCGCCGCCGACGACCACTACCTGACCGGCGTGCTGCGCGACACGTGGGGCTTCGACGGCACGGTGGTGGCCGACTACTTCGCGGTCGCGTTCCTGCACACCCTGCACGCCGTGGCCGAGGACGCCGGTGACGCCGCCGCGCAGGCGCTGACCGCGGGCATCGACATCGAGCTGCCGACCGGGGTGACGTACCTGGACCCGCTGCAGGAGGCGGTGACGGCGGGCCGCGTCGACGAGGCGCTGGTCGATCGGGCGCTGCGGCGAGTGCTGCGGCAGAAGGCCGAGCTCGGCCTGCTGGACGACGACTACGACCCGGAGCCGCAGGGCGAGGTGGACCTCGACGACCCGGTCTCGCGGGACGTCGCGCGCCGCCTGGCCGAGGAGTCGGTGGTGCTGCTGACCAACGACGGCGTGCTGCCGCTGGGCGACGCCGCGGGCCGCAAGGTCGCGGTCGTCGGGCCGAACGCGGACGAGGTGGCGGCGCTGTTCGGCTGCTACTCGTTCGTCAACCACGTGCTGCCGCACTTCCCCGACGCCGAGACCGGCATCAACGCGCCGACCCTGCTGGAGGCGCTGCGCGAGGAGCTGCCGCAGGCGCACATCGCGACCGAGCGCGGCACGGGGGTGGACGACGGCGATCGCTCGGGGATCGCCGCCGCCGCCCGCCTGGCCGCCGAGTCGGACGTCGCGATCGTCGTGCTGGGCGACCGTTCAGGTCTGTTCGGGCGGGGCACCTCGGGCGAGGGCTGCGACGTGGAGTCGCTCGACCTGCCGGGCGCGCAGCAGGAGCTGGCCGACGCGGTGCTCGCGACCGGCACGCCGACCGTGGTGGTGCTGATGACCGGCCGCGCGTACGCGGTGCCGGGCATCGTCGAGCGTGCCGCGGCCGTCGTGCAGGCGTACTTCCCCGGTCAGGAGGGCGCGGGCGCGCTCGCGCGGGTGCTCAGCGGCGCGGTCAACCCGTCCGGGCGGCTGCCGATGAGCCTGCCGCGCGGCACGGCCGGCCAGCCGTACAGCTATCTGCATCCCAAGCTCGGCGGGGCGGGCTCGGTGAGCAATCTCGACCCGGCGCCGGTGCTGCCGTTCGGCCACGGGCTGAGCTACACGAGCTTCGGCTACTCCGCCTTCACCGCCGACGGCGAGGTGCCGGCCGGTGAGGAGATCCGCTGCGCGGTGACGGTGACCAACACCGGTGACCGCGCCGGCGCCGACGTCGTGCAGGTGTACGCCTCCGACCGGATCGCCTCGGTCACCCGGCCGCTGGCCCAGCTCGTCGGCTACGCCCGGGTCGAGCTGGCGCCGGGGCAGTCGGCGCGGGTGGAGTTCGCGGTGCCGGCCCGGCTGCTGTCGTTCACCGGCCGCGACGGGCGGCGCGTGGTCGAGCCGGGCGAGGTCGGCCTGTCCGTCCGCCGCTCGGTCACCGACGTGGTGGAGGAGCGCACGGTGCTGCTGACCGGCCCGGTCCACGCGTGCACCGGCGACGAGCCGCGGCTGACCACCGTCGCCGTGATGGCCGAGGAGCGCTGAGCGTGGACCGCATGGAGGCGTTCAGGCGGCGCGTCGGCGGTTTCGCCTTCGGCGGCGACTACAACCCCGAGCAGTGGGACCGCACGGTGTGGAAGGAGGACGTCCGGCTCATGCGGCAGGCCGGCGTCAACACCGTCAGCCTGGGCGTCTTCGCGTGGGCGTCGCTGGAGCCCGAGCCGGGCAGGTACGACTTCGGCTGGCTCGACGAGGTCATGGACCTCCTGCACGACAACGGCATCAGCGTCAACCTGGCCACGCCCACGGCGGCGCCGCCCGTCTGGCTCACCAACCTGCACCCCGAGGTGTTCCCGATCAGGGAGGACGGCCAGCCGTTCGGCTTCGGCAACCGGCTGCACTACGACCCTTCGTCGCCGGTCTACCGCGAGTACGCCGCGCGGATCACGACCAAGCTGGCCGAGCGCTACTCCTTCCACCCGGCGCTGGCGATGTGGCACATCAGCAACGAGTACGGGCCCACGTCGTACGGCGAGGCCGCCTCGGTGAACTTCCGCCACTGGCTGCGCCGCAAGTACGGCTCCCTCGACGCGCTCAACGAGGCGTGGACCACCCGCTTCTGGGGCCAGGTCTACACCGACTGGGAGCAGGTCGACGTGCCGCACATCCCCCGTACGTGGATGAACCCCACCCGCCGTCTCGACTTCAAGCGCTTCACCTCCGACGCGCTGCTGGAGTGCTACATCGCCGAGCGGGACATCGTGCGCTCCTTCCGCGACGACATCCCGGTCATGACGAACTTCATGCGCTTCTTCCGCCACGCCGACTACTGGAAGTGGGCGCGGGAGGAGGACGCCGCGGCGCTCGACATCTACCCCAACCCGGCCGAGGCGGATTCGCACGTGTCGGCGGCGTTCAACTACGACCTGTTCCGCTCGCTCAAGGGCGGGCAGCCGTGGATGCTGATGGAGCAGGCGGCCAGCGCGGTCAGCCAGTGGAAGCTCAACATCGTCAAGGAGCCTGGACGCATGCGGCTCGGCTCGCTGCAGGCCGTCTCGCGGGCCGCCGACTCGGTGATGTACTTCCAGTGGCGGGCCGCCAGGGGCGGGCAGGAGCGCTTCCACTCGGCGATGCTGCCCCACTCCGGCCCTGAGTCGCGCACGTTCAAGGAGGTCACCGACCTCGGGCGGGAGATGAAGCTGCTCGCGCCCGTGGCCGGCACCCGCTCCTCGGCGGACATCGCGATCCTGTTCGACTGGGACGGCTGGTGGGGCCTTGAGGAGGTCTTCGGCCTGCCGCGCAACGACTGGAGCTACACCGAGACGGTGATGCGGCACTACACGCCGCTGTGGGAGCGGCACCACGCGGTGGACGTGGTGTCGGCGTCGTCCTCGCTGGACGGGTACAAGGTGCTGGTGGTGCCGAACGCGTACCTGATCGACGACGCGGGCGCGGCCCGCATCGAGGCGTTCGCGCGCGACGGCGGCACCGTCATCATGTCGTTCTTCTCCGGGGTCGTGGACGCCGACAACCGGGTCAGGCCGGACGGCTACCCGGGCGCGTTCCGGCGGCTCATCGGCGCGAAGATCGACGAGTACTGGCCGGCGCGGCCGGACGAGTCGTTCACCGTCGCGTTCGCCGACGGCCGGCGGGCCACCTCTACCTGGTGGCGCGACGACCTGCACCTGGAGAGCGGCACTGCGCTGGCCACGTACGCCGACGGGCTGCTCGCGGGGCGGGCGGCCGTGGTCGAGAACCGGTTCGGGGCCGGGCGGGTGGTCTACTTCGCGACGCTGCTGGAGCAGGAGGCGTTCGACGAGACGGTGGCGCGGGTCGTCGCCGAGTCGGGGGTGCGCTCCCGCTTCGAGGGTGTGCCCGCGCACGTGGAGTGCTCGGTACGCGGTGACGCCTCGCACGAGTACGTGTTCCTGCTCAACCACAGCGCCGAGTCGGGCGTGTCCGTGCCTGTGGGAGGGGAGGGCACGGATCTGCTGACCGGGCGGCCGGTGTCCGGCGAGGTGTCCCTTGACCCGCTGGGCGCGGCGGTCGTCCAGCTCGCCCGCGGCTAGGACCGCCGGGCGTAGGTGACGGCGAGGTCCACGACCGGGTGGTAGGCGGCCACCCGGTCCTGGGTCCAGCCGTCCTCGCCCAGGGTGAGGTCGTCGGTGACGATGCGGTAGATCAGCGCCCTGACCAGGAGCTGTCCCCACTGCGGCAGGTGGGCCCAGCGGGCGGCCAGGCCGGGGGTGGCGCCGTACCAGCACAGGGCGTCGGCGACCGCGACGGCCGACGCCCAGGCGGCGGGCCGCCAGTAGACCGGCCAGTCGATGATCGCGGGTGGCAGAGCGGGGGCGAACAGCACGTTGCCCGGCAGGTCGCCGTGCACCGCCTGGGACGGCAGCCCGACCGGGCGGCGGGCGCGGACGAGCGGCGCGAGCAGGGCGGCCGCGTCCGAGGTCACCGGCCGTTCCCCCCACGCCACCCGGTCCCCGTGCGCCCAGGGGTCGTCGCGTACGTCGAGGAAGTCGGGCCTCGGCAGGTGCGCGATCGCCGCGTGGAACGCCGCGCCGGCCCGCAGCACGTCGTCCTGCCTGCGCACGTCCGGCTCCCCCGCCACCAGCCGCGCCGCCTCCCACCCGTCCACCACCCAGCCGCCGCCCGCCCGGACGGGGCGGGCGAGCCGGAACTCCGGCGGCTCGGGCAGGGACGCCAGCACCTCGGCCCGCCAGAGCGTCTCCGGCAGGAACGTGACCCGCTTGAGCACCACGGGCCCCGCCCGCCACGCTCCGCCCAGCCACACCGGCTCCCCCGCCCCGCCGAACGCGGCCACCACCTCGCCGGACGGCACCTCCCCACTCTCCGGAGGGGCCGCGCCCTGAGGCGAGGGGTCGGGGCCGGTGGGGGCCGAGGTGTCGTGGTCGCTGGGGGCCGAGGTGTCGTGGTCGCTGGTCATGCGGGCTGCTCCAGCCAGGCGTCGACGCCGGCCCGGAGGGCCGACTTGAGGGGGCCGGGGGCGAAGGAGGCGTCGATGCCGGCGCGGGCCAGGGCGGCGAGGTCGGCGTCGGTGAAGCCGTGGACGTCGCGCAGGCGGGCGTACTCGTCGGCCAGCGCCGTCTCCCCGTCCGTGTTGACGGTGACGGCGAGCCCGGCGGCGCGCAGCCGGGGCAGCGGGTGGTCGGCCAGCGACGGCACGAGCCCGAGCAGCACGTTGGAGGTGGGGCACACCTCCAGCGGGATGCCGCGCTCGCGTACCTCCGCCACCAGCAGGTCGTCGTCGAGCACCCGGATGCCGTGCCCGAGCCGCTCGGCATGTCCCACGTCGAGCGCCTCACGGATGCTGGCCGCCCCCGCCGACTCCCCCGCGTGGTGCACGAGGTGCAGCCCCGCCTGCCTGGCCTCGTCCAGCACGCCGGCGAACGGGGCGAGCGGGTGGCTCTCGTCGCCGGCCAGCCCGATGCCGATCACCTCGTCGTGCCGCAGGGCCAGCTCGTACGTCCGCCGCAGCCGCTCGACCGGCCGCCGCCTGGAGTGGTCGAGCAGCACCCGGCATTCGATGCCGTAACGGGCCCGCCCTTCGGCCAGCCCGTCGAGCACGGCCTGCAACGGCATCTCGGGCTGCCCCACCCGCTCGCCGTGGGCGGCGGCGGTGAACGTCACTTCGGCGTAGCGGGTGCCCTGGGCGGCCTCGTCGGCGCAGAACTCCAGCGCGACCCGGCGGAAGTGATCGGCCGTGCGGAGCAGCCCCCGCACCTGGGCCCGCTGGTCGGCGAACTCCCTGAAGGTGCGGAACACCCCCTCAGGCGCGGGCTCACCACCCAGCTCGCGCACGGTCTCGGGACGGACGGTGCTCTCGAGGTGCACGTGCAGGTGGGCCTTGGGCAGGGCGCGAAGATCTCTCACGTGCCCCCACGATAGACAGGCGCGGGCACCGGCCGCACCGCATTATCGCCAGGTCAGACGGCCAGTCGCTTGGTCAGGCGCATCTTCGACTGCTTGTGCGGCGAGCGTTCCCAGTCCTCCATGAACGTGGCGGTGAAGCCGTAGGAGGCGGCCAGGGCGGCCAGCGTCTCGGTGCGGTAGTAGAAGTCCTCGCGCAGCACGTGGTGCTCCTTGCCCTCGGTGCGGTCGAAGGTGAAGTCGAACCATCCGCCCGGCTTCATCACCCGTCCCACGTGGGCGAAGCACTCCTCGATGACGTGCAGCGGCGAGTGCGAGAACACGCTGTGGGCGTGCACCACGTCGAAGTGCGCGTCGGGCAGGAACGCGAAGCGCAGGTCGCGTACGGGGGTCAGGTGGGGCAGCTTGTCGGCCAGCCCGTGCCGGACGAGGGTGTCCTGGGCGGCCATGAGGATGTCGGGCGAGATGTCGATGCCGTAGTAGTTGCCGGTGTGCAGGTAGTCGATGAACAGGTGGCCGGCCCGCAGGTTGCCGCAGCCGATCTCCAGCATCCGGCACTCGGGCTTGAGCCCGTGCTCGACGAGGTAGTCGAACTGCATGCGGCCGAGCGCCAGCCAGCGCTTGTGGGTGTGGGAGCCTACGGCGCCCTCGGGATCGCGGGCGGTGTCGGAGCGCATGACGGCCCGGTAGTAGGCGACGTGGTCCCGCGTACGCAGCCTGAACCACGTGTCGCGGGCCAATCGCCGCAGATGGGGCACGACCTTGTGCGGATGCTTGATCGCGTACGTCGCCTGGTGGACGAGGCTCGAACGGGAGCGTTTCACGCCTTGGAATCTAGGCCGACGGCCCCTGCCCTCATAGGGCTGTGGCGACACTCTTGATGAGCCTTTGGCGCAGCCTTTCTCCGCGGCCTGGCCGTGTGGACCTGACCGTGTGGCGGCGGCTCAGCTCAGGTAGTCGCGCAGGGCCAGGGAGCGGGACGGGTGGCGGAGCTTCGACATGGTCTTGGCCTCGATCTGGCGGATGCGCTCGCGGGTGACGCCGTAGACGCGGCCGATCTCGTCGAGCGTCATCGGCTTGCCGTCGTTGAGGCCGTAGCGCATGCTGATCACCCCGGCCTCGCGCTCGGAGAGCTGGTCGAGCAGGGCGCGCAGCTGCTGCTGGAGCAGCGTGAACGAGACCGCGTCGGCCGGCGAGACGGCCTCGGTGTCCTCGATGAGGTCGCCGAACTCGCTGTCGCCCTCCTCGCCGAGCGGCGTGTGCAGGGAGATGGGCTCGCGGCCGTAGCCCTGGATCTCGATGACGCGGTCGACCTCGAGCTCGCACTCCTGGGCGATCTCCTCGGGCGTGGGCTCGCGGCCGAGGTCGCTCTGCAGGCGGCGCTGCACCCGCGCGACCTTGTTGATCAGCTCGACCATGTGGACGGGGATGCGGATCGTGCGGGCCTGGTCGGCCATCGCCCGGGTGATCGCCTGCTTGATCCACCACGTGGCGTACGTGGAGAACTTGAAGCCCAGCCGGTAGTCGAACTTCTCGATCGTCCTGATCAGGCCCAGGTTGCCCTCCTGGATGAGGTCGAGGAAGAGCATGCCGCGGCCGGTGTAGCGCTTGGCGATGGAGACCACCAGGCGCAGGTTGGCCTCCAGCATGCGCTGCTTGGCCCGCGTGCCGTCCTCGGCGATCCACTCCAGGTCGGCCCGCAGGTCGTCGGGCAGGCCCGGTTCGGTGTCGAGCCGTTCCCTGGCGAACAGCCCGGCCTCGATCCGCTTGGCCAGCTCGATCTCCTGCTCGGCGGTGAGCAGCGGCACGCGGCCGATCTCCTTGAGATAGGCCTTGACCGAGTCGGCGCCGACGGTGGTGACACCCTCGGCGGTGCTGTCGTCGAGTTCGAGAACCTCTGCTGCTTGGGACAAAACCTTCTCCTCGCTCACGTGCGGCACGAACGGCGTCCTAAACTTAGGTCGCGCCTAACTTTAGGCTTCCTCGATAGAAGAGTCAACCTAAAATAAGGTCGAACCTAAGTTTTTGTGTAAGACTGGAGCTATGAGCATCGACACCTTGGGCTTGAGGGAACAGAAGAAGCGAGAGACCAGGCAGGCCATCTCTGACCACGCTACCCAACTGTTCCTGCAACGTGGCTTCGACCGCACGACGATCGCCGACATCGCGGCCGCCGCACGAGTCGCGAAGATGACCGTGACCAACTACTTCCCCCGTAAGGAGGACCTGGCACTCGACCACCACGAGGAGTTCGTGGCGGGGCCGGCCGCGACCCTCGCCCGCCGGCCCGAGGGTGAGTCCGCGCTGGCGGCGATGCGGCGGGAGTACATGGCCGCGCTCGAGCGCCACGACCCGGTGATCGGCTTCACCGGGCCCGCGTTCGCCCGCATGATCGCTGAGAGCCCGACCCTGGTCGCTCGCCTGCGCGAGCTGCACGACCTGAGGGAGGAGGCCCTGGCCGAGCGCCTCACCGCCGAGACGCCTGACGACCCGATCGGCGCGCGCGCGATAGCGGCCCAGCTCGCCGCCGCCGACCGCCTGCTCTTCCGCGAGCTGCAGTCCCGCATGCTGACCGCCCCGGACGGCGACCCCCTCGACAGCATCGCCGCCGAACTCGCAGAGATGGCCCACCGCGTCTTCGACCTCCTGGAACCCTCGCTCGGCACCGCGGCCATCCGCTGACCGCCCCGCGCACGGCGGTGTGGTGGGGGCCTGAGGACGGGGGCTGCTCGGGCAGCGGCCGGTCAGCCGGCCAGCTCTTCGCCGTAGGCGGCGGCCTCGCCGAGGAGGTGGCGCCAGGTCTCCTCGTCGGGCTGGGCGAGGCCGACCCACTCGCGCATGCGGCGGCCGCCCATGCGCATCTCCTCGGCCGTGCCGTCCTCGACCAGGGCGGCCGCCCGCGGAGCCGGGAGCTTGACCACCACCCGCCCTCGCGATCTGGCGTAGAAGGCGTAGACGCGTCCCCTCACCTGCAGCCCCTCCGAGTTGAACATGCGCCCCATCCGCACCCCCGGCCGGGCGAGGTGTTCGGAGACGAGGTCCTCGTAGAGCTCCTCGGCGGTGGCCATGCGATCTCCCCTTCGTATGGGCGCCGGCCGGCCCCCGGCCGTGTGCACGCCGAGGTCCAAGATTTCACATGCCACCGACAAAAGCCCGCGCGGGCCGGGGCTTTCAGTGCGGCAGGCCGGACTCGGCCGCGCGCAGCTCCCGCAGGGCCGCGCGCAGGTCGGTGACCAGCTCCCAGGCGTCGGGCACCATCTCCCTGTCGGTGACGACGCCGACGTCCAGCGAGCCGTCGTAGGAGAAGGCGGTGATGTTGACGCCGCCGCTGACGTCGGTGATCACCGAGACGGGGTAGTGGGCGAGCAGCCGGACGCCGCACACGTACAGGGGGAACTGGGGTCCCGGCACGTTGGAGACGATCAGGTTGATCGGCGGCGCGGCCTGTCCGACCAGGTCGAACGCCGAGCGTGAGGCCAGCCCCATGAGCGCGGCCGGCATCGACTCGCTGAACTCGCGCAGCCACCGCGCCGACGCCGGCGCGAAGCGGTCCTTGATGCGCCGCATGGAGTGCCGTACGTGGTACAGCCGCTCCACCGGGTCGGCGAGGTGCACGGCCAGCGGCGCGGTCATGATGGCCACCTGGTTGCCCGCCTCCCCGCCGCCTTCGCCGCCGCCTTCGCCGCCGCCTTCCCCGCGTCCCTCCTCTGCTCGCACCGAGAACGGCACCCCGGCCACCAGCGGCCGGCCCGGCACTCCGCCGTGGGCGGCCAGCCACCGGCGCAGCGCCCCCGCGCACACGGACATGACGACGTCGTTGACCGTGACCCCGAACGCCTTGCGCACCTGCTTGATCTCATCGAGCGGCAGCGAGACGAACGCGAAGCGGCGGTGCGCGGAGACGGGACCGCTGAACGGCGTGCGTGGCGGGGGCAGCGCAGGCAGATCGGGCGCATGGCCCGCACCGGCCAGGCGGCGGGCGACGGCGGAGACGGCGCCCGCGCCGGGCAACTGGGACAGGACGGGGATCTCGTCGAGGTGCGGGACGGCCTGGGCGGCGAAGCGTACGGCGTGGGCGGGGTTGGCGGCCAGGCGGGCCAGGCCGCGCGCCACCATCTCGGCGGTGCCGGGCGGCGGTGCGTCGTGCTCGGGCTCGTCGCGGGGCGGCGGCGCCGGCTCGGGGCCGACGTCGAGCAGGGCGGCCAGCACATCGGCGCCGCCGATGCCGTCCACCGCCGCGTGGTGGATCTTGGTGTAGAGGGCCGTGCGGCCGCCGGGCAGGCCGTGGATCAGGTAGATCTCCCACAGCGGGCGGTTCCTGTCGAGGCGGCGGGGGTGCAGGCGGGCGACCTGCTCGGCGAGCTGCCGGTCGTCGCCGGGCGGGGGCAGCCCGATCTCGCGTACGTGGTAGTCGAGGTCGAGCTCGTCCTCCTGCCGCCAGTACGGGTGGTCGAGCCCGAACGGCACGGCGGCGAGCCTGCGCCGCAGGGCGGGCACGTACGGCAGCCGCCGTTCGAGCAGATCCTGCAGGTCGGCGCGGTGCAGGTGGCCGTCGAGCACGGCGAGCCCGGCGATGTTGGCGACGTTGGTGGCGGTCTCGAAGTGGAGGAACTGCGCGTCCAGTGCGGAAAGCTGCGGCATCGTCACACCTCCGCCCCGAACGCAATCACTGTGCGCCGGTCACTTCAAGAGCGGTCGTCGTCGCGTCCGGCTCGGCGAAGGCCAGCAGCCGGAGCCCCTCCTCCTCCACCTGCCCCAGGTCGGTGGCGACGAACGGGCTGATGAGCAGCTTGGCCTTCTTGCCCGAGCGTTTGATCTGCCAGGTGCCAGCGGCGAACCCGTCCACCAGGTAGACGGCCTTGATGCGCAGGTTCTTGGTGGCCACCAAGCCCTTGTGCTCGTCGGCGAGCACGCGCCTGCGGTCGGCGTGGCCGAGGAGCAGGGTGTCGAAGTCGGGCAGGAAGCGTACGGGGGCGGGCACGTCGCCGCCCGGCCTGGGCGCGCCGGGCAGGTCGTACAGCTCGCGGCCGGTGTCGTCGGCCAGCCGTTCCAGCTCCATGCCGGACATGACCTCGCGGATGCCGCGCAGCCCGCTCCAGGTCGCGACGTCGGCGGGGGTGGCGGGGCCGAAGCCGGCCAGGTAGCGCTCGACCAGGGCGGGCACGCTTGCGGGCGCCGGCTCGATGCCGGGCAGCCCGAACGCGGCGTCGCGGGGGAAGCTCCAGCGGTCGTCGGTGGGCTCCATGATGAGCGGGGTGAGCATGCGGACGACATAGCCGAGCGCGCGGTCGTACCCGCCGGGGAACTCCTCCAGCAGCTTCGGCCGCAGCTCGTTGAAGGTCATCGGCCCGCCGGCGAGCAGCCGTTCGGCGGCGGCGACGACCGCGCCGGTGTCGATGCCGTCGAAGCGGCGCGCGGCGGCGGCCAGCACGGGCTCGGCGACCGGACGGAACGCGGCGAAGTCGGCGGCCGTCACCAGGTGCAGCGTGGCCCGCCACATGGTGGCCCGCACCAGCGTGCGGGCGTGCAGCGCCGCGTGCAGGTCGTCGCGCTCGAACCCGGCGAGCCTGCTCCACACCCCGAGGTACGGCGGGCGCGGCTCCTGCGCCTGGAGGCCCACCAGCCGGTGCACGACGTCGGCCACGGCACCCTCGTGACGGGACAAAAGATGCTGGCGAGCCAGGGTGGCACGGTTGAGGTCGCGCAGGCTGAGCATCTACATATCATGCCCTTCCCCATCAAAGAGGTACGCGCCGCGTACCCCGCTCTCTCCGACGGTCACGCCTATCTCGACGGCGCCGCCGGCACTCAGGTCCCTCAGCCCGTGATCGACGCCATCGCCACCGCCTACCGGACGGGGATCGGCAACGTGGGCGGCACGTTCCCGGCCAGTCACCGCTCCGACGCGATCGTGGCCGCCTGCCGCGCCGCCGTCGCCGACCTGGTGGGCGGCCGGCCGGACGGCGTCATCCTCGGCCCCAACATGACGACGCTCACCTACCGCCTGTCCAGGGCGATCGCGGGGCCGGGCGACGAGGTGGTGGTCTCGCGGCTCGACCACGACGCCAACGTACGGCCGTGGACGCAGACCGGCGCCACCGTACGGTGGGCCGAGGTCGATCCGGTCACCGGGGAGCTGCCGGTCGAGCAGTACGCCGGCCTGATCAACGAGCGGACCAGGGTGGTCGCGGTCAGCGCGGCGAGCAACATCCTCGGCACCCGTCCCGACGTGGCCGCCATCGCCGAGCTGGCGCACCGGGCCGGGGCCCTGATGTACGTGGACGGCGTGCACGCCACCCCGCACGGACCGGTGGACATGGGGGCGATGGGCGCCGACTTCTACGCGACGAGCGCGTACAAGTGGGGCGGGCCGCACATCGGCGCGGTCGTCGCCGATCCCGGGCTGCTGGAGACACTGCGTCCTGACAAGCTGACGCCCTCGCCCGACACGGTGCCGCAGCGGTTCGAGACGGGCACGGCGGCCTTCGCCGACCTGGACGGCGTGACGGCCGCCGTGGACCACCTGGCCGCGATGGTGCCCGGCGCCGGCACCCGCCGCGAACGCCTGCTCGCCTCCATGGCCGCGGCCGAGGAGCACGAGCTGGGGCTGTTCGCCGAGCTGGTGGCCGAGCTGGAGTCGATGCCGCACGTGACGCTGTACGGCAAGCCCGCCCGGCGCACCGCGACGGCCTACTTCAACGTGGCCGGGCACGAGCCGCGCCGGGTCGCCGAGCACCTGGCGAAGCTGGGGGTCAACGTGTGGAGCGGGCACAGTTACGCCTGGGAGCTGACCGGGGCGCTGGGCATCCGCGACTCGGGCGGCGCGGTGCGGGCGGGCCTGGTGCACTACAACGACCGTACGGACGTGGAACGCCTCCTCGACGGCCTGACCCGCCTCCGCTGACCGGTGCTCAGCCCTTGTGGCGGTCCAGGAACGTGACGACGCGGTCGAGGACCGCGGGGCCGTGCGGGCTGCCGAACAGGGCGGAGGCGTGCAGGCTCTCCCCCGGGATGACCATGGTCTCGTTGGCGGCCGCCTTCGTGGCGGCGGCCTGGGCGGCGGCGAGGTCGTCCGCGCCGCCGTAGCCGTCGTTCTCCGAGCCGATCTGCAGGAGCGGGACGGTCAGCCGGGCGGCCAGCTCCGGCTTGATCTGCCCGGACAGCGCCACCACCCCCGCCGCCCTCGAACCGAGCTTCAGCGCGGCGGGGACGGCGGTGGTGGCGCCGATCGAGCCGCCGACGAGGAACACCCGCTCGACGCCCTTCTCCTTGGCCAGCCTGCGGGCGAGGGCGATCGTGGTGTCCTCGGGCAGCATGGTCGAGTCCCTGACGTACAGCAGGACGCGGTAGCCGGCCGCGACCAGCCGGTCGGACAGCGAGCGCCAGCTGCAGACGGTGCCGCGCCGCTCGTACGTGATGACCACGCCGACTGGGCCGTCGCCGGCGATCACGGCGGGCATGTCGTGGGCGTGCTTGATGATCTTCCCGTCCGCCTCGGTGAAGCACCCCGAGACGTTGGGCCCGGAGGGGACCGGCGACGCGCTCGTGACGGCACCGGCCGAAGGGCCCGGTGAAGCTGACGGTGAAGCTGACGGTGGAGCTGACGGTGAAGCAGACGGTGCCGCGCCGGTGCCGACCGCGCCCCCGCAGGCCGTCAGCACCAGCACCAGCACCCCTAAGACCGCCGATGAACCCGTCCACCTGCGCATGGCCGCCTCCTCCCGTCAAACTATGTCAAAACTGACATAGAAGCAACGGCACCTTATCCTTGGTCGGACCATGACCTCAACGACCTCGCCGGCCTCGACGCCCTCGACGCCCTCGACGCTCGGCTTCGCCATCCTCGCCGTGCTCGCCCGGGGCAACCGCACGGGATACGACCTCGCCGCCGCCATGCGCAGGCCGGTCGGCTACTTCTGGACGGCCCGCCACAGCCAGATCCACGCCGAACTGCAGAAGCTCAGGGCCGCCGAGCTCGTCGCGTACGAGTCGGAGCACGGGCCGGGCCCGCAGGACAAGAAGGTCTACCACCTGACGCCCGAGGGCCGACGGGCGCTGCGCGAGTGGGTCACCGAGCCGCCGCGCGAGCGGCCCGAGCGTGACGAGCTGGTGCTGAAGGCGTACGCGTCGTGGCTGGCCGAGCCGGGGATGGTGCGGCGGATGTTCGCCGAGCAGCTGGCCGCGCACGAGGAGCGGCTGGCCGAGTACGAGCGCCACGAGGCCTCCTTCGGCGGCCCGCCCGCCCTCGGCGACCCGCGCTTCGGCAACTACGCGACCCTGCTGTGCGGCCTCGGCTACGAACGGCACCGCATCGAGTGGTGCCGCTGGATGCTCTCCCGCCTCGGCGAAGACGCGTGACCCAGGTCAGGCGGGTTCGATGGCGGGGATGTCCTCGCAGGCCGGGAGGCGGACGACGAAACGGGCGCCGGACGGGCCGTCCTCGACCGTCAGCGTGCCCCCGTGCGCGATGCACGTCTCCCGGCTGACCGCCAGGCCGAGCCCGCTGCCGCCGGGGTCGAGCCGCTGCCCCTCGGCCAGCCGGACGAACGGCTCGAAGACCCGCTCGCGGTCACCGGGCGCGATGCCCTGGCCGTCGTCCTGCACGACCAGCACGGCGTGCCCGTTCCGGCGCGCGATGGAGACGTCGATCCTGGACCGGGCGTGCCGGCGCGCGTTGGCGAGGAGGTTGTCGAGCACGCGCGAGAGCTGCACGCGCGAGCCCAGCACGACCGGGCGTCCGGCCCGGTGCAGCTGGATGCAGGCGCCGGCGCGCGGCTGGGCCGCCAGCTCCTCCTCCACCAGCGCGGTGAGGTCGATCGGCTGGTACGCGATCGGCCCCGAGTCCTTGACCTTGGTGTAGGCGAGCAGGTCGTCGATGATCGCCTGGAGGCGCTCGGTGGTACGCAGCGTCAGCCGCAGCGCGGAGTGCGAGTCCACCTCGTCGGGGTACATGAGGGCCTCCTCCAGTTGCACGTGCAGGCCGGCGACCGGCGCGCGCAGCTCGTGGGAGACCAGGGAGGCGAAGCGGCGCTGCGCGCTCACCGCCTTCTCCAGCCGGTCGAGGTAGAGGTTGGAGGTGCGGGCGAACCTGGCGATCTCGTCGTCGCCGGGCGGGGTGGGGACCCGCAGGCTGAGGTCGCCGGCGGTGGCCTCGCGCATGGTGGCGCTGATCTTGCGCACGGGGCAGAGCATGCGTCCCACGACCACCCAGGTGACCCAGGCCGCGGCGACTGAGCCGATCAGCACCGCGGCCGCGAAGCCGATCAGCATGTACGGCATGGTCAGCGCG
Source organism: Nonomuraea sp. NPDC049504 (assembly GCF_040676845.1). Classification (NCBI taxonomy): domain Bacteria; kingdom Bacillati; phylum Actinomycetota; class Actinomycetes; order Streptosporangiales; family Streptosporangiaceae; genus Nonomuraea; species Nonomuraea sp. NPDC049504. The sequence goes on along the minus strand of NZ_JBFAPT010000016.1, from coordinate 155,890 downwards.
GGCGGGGAGACCTCGCCGGCGATGATGTAGTACTCCTGGCCGCCGAACAACGTCTGGGCCACCGGCCCGTCGAACCGCAGCACCGCCACCAGAAGGCACGGGCTCTGCTCGGGGCAGGTCACGACGTCCTCGAGGCGCTCGCCGAGCGCGGGCCGTACGTCGGTCAGCGGCGGCAGGCCGGACGCGGCGTCGTTGCCCGCCACCACCCGCCCCTCCTGGTCCACGAGCTGCAGGTAGTCGCTGCGCAGCTGTGGCTGGGGCGGCGGGTAGTCGCCTGGCGCCATCTGGTTCGCCCAGCTCAGGATGTCCTGGCGCAGGCCCTCTTCGATGTCCTTGGTGATGCTGTTGCGGATGCCGAGGACGGCGAGCGTGGCGACGGTCGACAGGACGACCAGGAACAGCGAGCCGACCCAGCAGGTGTAGCGCGTGCGGATCGACCGCAGGAACGGCCGTCGCCGTCCCGCTCGGCTCAGCCCCATGCCACCACCTCCTCGAGTGGCCGCGATCGGCCGGCCCGGCCCCGGGCGAATCGTTCGGTACGCTCCCCCCGTCATAGCCTCGGCAGGTGTTTGAGCAGCAGCAGCGCGATGTCGTCGCCGCGCTGCTCGGTGGCGGGCGCCTGGTCGAGCATGGCCTCTCCCAGGCTGTGCAACGGTTGCGGGCCCGCCTTGGTCAGGTGGGCGGCCAGGCGGGCGATGGCGTCACCGAGGTAGACGCCGGGCGCCTCGATCAGGCCGTCGGTGTAGAGGGCGAGCACGGCGCCGGGCGAGAACGGCACCTGCATCGTCGGATACTCCGCGTCGGGGTCGATGCCGAGCAGCGGCCCAGGCGGCACGTCCACGGGCTCCGCGACGCCGCCGGGTGCGCGCAGCAGGGGCGGCGGGTGCCCGGCGTTGGCCACGGAGAAGGCGCGCAGCCGCAGGTCGAGGTGGAGCAGCAGGCAGCTGGTGAACAGGTCGGTGTCCAGGTCGAGCAGCAGCCGGTTGGCGTTGCGCAGCACCGTGCCGGGGTCGGCGTCGGGGTCGGTGGCGGTGGCGTGGATGGCGGTGCGCACCTGCCCCATGAGGGCGGCGGCGGCCAGGTTGTGGCCCTGCACGTCGCCGATGACCGCCACGGCGGCGTGGTCGTGCAGGCGGATGAGGTCGTAGAAGTCGCCGCCGATGCCGACGCCGCGGGTGGCGGGCACGTAGCGGGCGGCCGTCTCCAGGCCGTCGATCTCGGGCAGGCGGCGCGGCAGCAGGCTGGTCTGCAGGCAGTGGGCGGCGTTGTCCTTCGCCTCGTACAGCAGGGCCCGGTCGAGCGCCTGCGCCATCATGCCGGACAGGGACGTGAGAGTGGCCCGTTCCGCGCAGGTGAAGGGATGCGGCTGCTGGAAGGCCACGATGCAGGTGCCGGTCAACCGGTCCGACAGCGACAGCGGCAGGAACGCCCACGCCTGCATGTCGTCCGGGTCCAGTGCGGGCTGGTAGCGGTCGCCCATCTCCTGCCGGTCGCCGAAGTATCTGGCCTCGCCGGTCCGCGCGACCTGGCCGGTCACCGTGCTGAAGTCCGCCGGCAGCCCGTCGAACCGGTCGAGGAGCTCGCGGCTGAACCCGTGCGAGCCGAGTGCCCGCAGCCTGCCGGCCTCGGCGAGGAAGACCGCCATGGACTGCACGCCGCAGGCGGCCATCATGTGGTCGCTGACCAGCTCCACGACCTGGCGCACGGTGAGCGCCCTGGTCAGGGTGGCGGCCAGGTGCAGGAGCTCGTGCAGGTGGTGCGGCTGCGGGTGCGCCGAGCCGTCGCCGAGCGCCGTCTGGCCGGTGGTCACGAGGTGCAGGCTGACGCCCGAGGGGTCGGGGTGCAGGCGGGCCTCGACGGTGGTGCCGCCCGACGTGCCGAGCCGGCAGAAGGTGGGCTGCTGGCCGACCACGGCGTGCCTGAAGCGCTCCTTGAAGGTGGGGCCGCGCAGCCAGTCCACCGCCTCCCACACCACGCGGCCGAGCAGCGCGGTGGGTGCGCCGCCGAGCAGCGCGGCGGCCGGGTCGTTGAGGTAGGTGATGTGGCCGTTCAGGTCGAGCGAGACGCAGCCGTCGCGCAGCCGGTCGGCGAAGCCGAAGGCGGCGAGCGAGCGCCCCACGTCGGAGGGAGGCGACGGAAGGGGGGTCAGCGTGCGGGGCTGCGGGGTGACGGAAGGCCGCTGCCCTTCCTCCGCCGCCTCGGTGAGCAGCTCCTGCATGCGGCGGGTGGCCTCGTCGACCACCCCCAGCTCGTACGCCCCCAGCCGCGGCGCCTGCGACGACGACCACATGAGCACCCAGGATCCGGCGACCCGGCCGCCGACTCTGAGCGGCGTGGCCAGCACGGAGAAGTGGTACGGCACGAGGAAGGCCATCGCGGGGAAGCGGCGGGCCAGCTCCTCCAGATCGGGCACCCAGACGCGCTCGCCCTTGCGGACGGCGACGGTCGCGGGGACGCCCGCCTCGGCCCGCAGCCGGCCCCACTGCCCGATCATCGGGCCCGGCAGTCCGAGCTGGGCCTGCATGAGGAGCACCTCGTCGTCGGCGTCCAGCAGATAGAGCATGCCGATGTGGGCGCCGGTCGCGCGCGCCGCGCGTACGAGCGTCTCGTCCAATGCCGAGGTGGCCGGGGGCCCGGCCGGCCGGAGCCGGTGAGACGCGCTGAGCCACTCGGTCCCGCGCGACAGCATCGGCTCCTCACGCCTCCCTACGCGAGCCATACGGTCACGGTATCTACCGCTTTGTCCCGATAGGGGAATGCTTGTCGTAATCTGAACTGTTTCCGGGGCGCGGATGGCGGTCTCCAAACCCTCCCATGGCGTGCCCGCCCGCCGTCGCGGCGGACGGGTCCCGCACCCCCTACCAGACGGCTACTCCGCGAGACTTCCGCAGGTAAAGCCCTTCTCCCGGTCGGGCGAGAACATCTGCACCTCGGTGAGGATCGTGCTCTCGGAGAACTTGCGGAAGGTCAGCGCCCTGTCGCAGTCGTAGATGGCGTAGCCGCCCTCGTGCTCGCCGAGGATCATCATCCAGCGGCTGTCGTAGAGGGGCTTGCCGCTGCTGTCCTGGAGCTTGGCCCACTGCGTCTGGAAGCCGACGGCGTCCAGCAGCGCGGTCGACTCGCCCTTCTCCAGCACGTTGATCGCGCCGTAGATCATCTGGATCATGAGGATGTAGCCGAGCCCGATCCCGGTGAGCGCGCCCACCAGCACCTTCAGCCCCGCCCTGCCGACCGGCTTGCGGCGCAGCAGCCGGAACGGCACCACGTACGCCAGCACGCCGAGCCCGCCCGCGATGAGCACGTCACCGGCCTCGACCGAGATGGAGGCGGTGGGGTCGGCGGCGTCCAGCGCGGTCATGAAGTACATGAAGCCCAGGTACGACGCGCCGGCCCAGGCGGCGGCGAGCACCGCGACGATCCACGGCTGCCTCCGCATGCCCTGCACGGCGCGGCCGGCCAGGCCGCGGGTGACGACGTTCAGCAGCCAGGCGACGCTGATGAGCAGGCCGGTGGCGATCGCGCCCAGGATCAGCAGCGGCAGGATCGTGCCCAGCAGCCGGCCGAGCAGCACCGACTGGTCGATGCCGGCCTGCTCGGGGGTGATGCCGAAGATGCCGTACATGCCCTGGTAGCCCATGTAGAGCAGCGCGTACAGGGTGACGCCGAGCGGGACGACGACGGAGCCGACCTTTTCCAGCAGGTCGAGGACCCCGACCTTTTCCTCGGCCTCCTGCTCGGGAGCAGCGGACGTTAAGTCCGGAATATGAGTATCCGCAGAGTGAGCGGTATACGACGGAGAAGTCATGGCTTGGGAGCATAGGGGATGATCACGCCGCTCAAGGGCGGTTTCCCTGTGCCGAGGGTCAGTGGTGGTCGTCACACTTCGCTCGTGTCCGGATCCGGACACGACCTGGGAAAACGGGCGATGTCGATCGCAACGTGTGCCGGATTACCGGCGGGATTCTGTCAAGTCACGCGGGTCCCCGGTCAAACCCCGCTGTTTACACTCCGGTTCGGAACCACGCTCTTTACGGCGCCGTTCCCGCTCGTCACCCGCCGGGGAGGGTCATGGCTCTCCCCTCGCGCGCCCGCGGGCGGGGTGACCTGACGGCCTCCCGGGCGGCGCGGCGAGCCCGCGCAGCCCTCGACGAGGAGGTCCTTCCGTGTCATCCAGTGCGCTCTTATCCCGCTTACGCCGGCTGGTCACCGTCGCCGCCGGCCTGAGCCTGGTCCTGGCCGCCGCCCCGCTTCCGGGCGCCGCGGCCACCCCCGAACCGCCGGACAAGAAGTGGACGGCCATCCCGCTCACCCCGTCCGCGGTGGTGGACGGCGCCAAGTCACCGACGGGCAAGCTCGCCAAGAGCGACCCCGCGCTGCTGCGCGCCACCTCCCCCGCACCGGTCAACGTCGTCGTGAAGCTCGACTACGACTCGCTCGCCGCCTACCAGGGCGGCCTGCCGGGGCTCGCCGGCACCAGCCCGTCCGCCACCGGCCGCGCGCTCGACACGCGCAGCGCGGACGCGAAGAAGTACGGCGAGCACATCGAGGAGGTCGAGAACGCCTTCCTCGCCGAGCTGAGGTCGAAGGTCCCTGGAGCCGTCGTCGGCCAGCGGCTGCGGACCGTGTACGGCGGCATCGCGCTGCGCATCCCCGGCGACAAGGCAGGCGAGGTGCTCAAGCTGCCCGGCGCGGTCGCCGTCCAGGAGGACAAGCCCGAGCAGCTGCTGACCGACTCCAGCCCTGCCTTCATCGGCGCCCCGGCGATCTACGACAAGCTGGGCGGCGGCAGCGGCACGGCGGGCAAGGGCGTGATCGTGGGCGTGCTCGACAGCGGCGCCTGGCCCGAGCACCCGTCGTTCGCGGGCCGGCCCGGCCTGCCCGCTCCCCCGCCGACCAAGGACGGCACGCCGCGGGTGTGCGACTTCGGCGACAACCCGACGACCCCGGCGAGCGACCCGTTCACCTGCACCAACAAGCTGATCGGCGGCCAGCCGTTCCTGGAGACGTACAACGCGGTGTTCGGCGGCGAGGTCTATCCCGACAGCGCCCGCGACTCCAACGGCCACGGCACGCACACCGCGAGCACCTCGGCCGGCGGGCCGGTCTCCGACGCCGACCCGCTCGGCATCAGCCGCGGCCCCATCCAGGGCATCGCACCCGGCGCGGCCGTGTCGGTCTACAAGGTGTGCGGCCTGGAGGGCTGCTTCCCGTCCGACTCGGCGGCGGCGGTGGCGCGGGCCATCCTGGACGGCGTCCGGGTGATCAACTTCTCGATCTCCGGCGGTGACGACCCGTACAGCGACCCCGTCGAGCTGGCCTTCCTCGACGCGTACGCGGCGGGCGTGCTGGTCTCGGCGTCGGCCGGCAACTCGGGCCCCGGCGCGGACACCACCGACCACCTCGGCCCGTGGACGACCACGGTGGCCGCCTCCACGCAGACCAGAACGTTCCAGACCACGATCAAGCTGCACGGCGGTCCCACCCCGGTGACGATCAAGGGCGCGTCCATCACGGCGGGCGTCTCCTCGCCGCTGCCCGTGGTGCTCGCCTCCGCGCCGCCGTACTCGCGGCCGCTGTGCGACGTGCCCGCGCCCGCCGGGCTGTTCACCGGCAAGATCGTCGCCTGTGAGCGCGGCCCGAACCGGGTGCTGAAGAGCTTCAACGTACGGCAGGGCGGCGCGGCCGGGATGATCCTCTACAACAGCTTCCCGTTCGACGTCTTCACCGACGCCCACTGGCTGCCGTCGGCGCACCTCGACAAGCCGAAGTCCGACACGCTGCTGAGCTTCCTCGCCGCCAACCCCGGGGCCACGGCCTCCTTCGGGCAGGGCGCCAAGAGCACCTGGCAGGGCGACGCGATCACGCACTTCTCCTCGCGCGGCCCCGGCGGCGACTTCCTCAAGCCGGACGTCACCGCGCCGGGCCTGCACATCATGGCGGGCATGACGCCCACCCCCGAGTCGCCGCTCGAAGGCCCGCCGGGCAACCTCTTCCAGGTCATCTCGGGCACCTCGATGTCGTCGCCGCACGTGGCGGGGGCGGCGGCGCTGCTGTTCGCGCTGCATCCCGACTGGACGCCTGGCCAGGTCAAGTCCGCGCTGGAGACGACGGCCAAGACGTCGGTCACCAAGCAGGACCGTACGACGCCGGCCGACCCGTTCGACATGGGCGGCGGGCGCATCGACCTGACCAAGGCCGGCGACCCCGGCCTGACGCTGGACGAGAGCGCGGACGGCTTCGTCGCCTCGGCCGCCGACCCGCTCAACCGCATCGACCTCAACCTGCCGTCGGTGAACGCCCCGACCATGCCGGGCGTCATCACCGCCAAGCGCACGGTGAAGAACGTCACCAGCAAGACGCTCACCTTCACCGCGTCGGGCAAGACCGTCAGCGGCGCCGCCGTCACCGTGCTGCCGCCGCTGTTCTCCGTCAAGCCGGGCAAGACGGCCAAGCTGAGCATCGTCATCACCGCGCCCGACCTGCCCGACGGGCAGTACTTCGGGCAGGTGAACCTCAAGCAGGTCGGCGGCTCCCGGCAGCTGCACCTGCCGGTCGCCTTCTACCGGCAGGAGGGCGCGATTCCGGTCGACCAGACCTGTACGCCCGACACGATCGCCAGGAACACCGGCGAGTCCACCTGCACGGTCACCGTGCACAACGGCACCTACCAGGACGCCGAGGTGACCGCGCTCAGCACGCTCGACTCCCGGCTGCGGCTCACCTCCGTCACCGGGGCGACCAAGGTCGGCACGCAGATCGCGACCACGAAGAAGACGCTGGCCGCGACCCAGCCGCCGAAACCCGTGATCGCGCCAGGTGCGGGGCCGGCCGGGTATCTGCCGCTCGACCTGTTCGGCGTCACCCCGTTCCCGCTCGGTGACGAGCAGGCGGTGAACTTCACCTCACCTGCGCCGTTCACCTTCGCCGGGAGCACCCACACCGTGCTCGGCGTGACGTCCAACGGCTACAGCGTGGCCGGTGGGGCCACCTCGGCCGACATCTCCTTCATCCCGCAGACGCTGCCCGACCCGGCACGGCCGAACAACGTGCTCGCCCCGTACTGGACCGACCTGAACGGCGCCGGCGCGCCCGGCGTCCTCGCCACGGTCCTGACCGACGGGACGAACCGCTGGCTGGTCGTCGAGTGGCGGGTCAACCTCTACGGGACGAACGAGCTGAAGGTGTTCCAGCAGTGGATCGGGATCAACGGCACCGAGGACATCAGCTACGCCTACGACCCGGCCAACCTGCCAGGCGCGCCGCCCGCCGAGTACGGCCTGACCGTCGGGGCCGAGAACGCTGAGGGCACCGCCGGCAGCCAGATCGCCGGACCGCCGGCCGAGGACCTCGTGGTCACCAGCACCCCGGCCGTGCCCGGCGGGACGCTGACGTACACGATGAAGGTCAAAGGCGTCAGCAGGGGCGCCGGGACCGTCACCACGGCCACCTCGACCCCGCAGGTCAGAGGCATCACCGTGGAGGTGGACCGGATCAACGTCCGGTGACATGACGGGCCGCGGGCGGCTCCGTCCGCCCGCGGCTCCGCTCAGGCGGACGCGGGCATGATCCGGTCGTGGATGAGCCTGAGCCGGGTGTCCACGCCCGCGGTCAGCCCGCTTCAGCGGGTCTGGTCGGTGGGACGGATGAGCAGCTCGTTGACCGCGACGTGCGGCGGTTGCCCGACCGCGTACACGACCGCCTCGGCGATGTCCTCCGGCTGGAGGGTGCGCATGGCCTCGCCCATCTCGCGTGCGGCGGCCCGCCGCGCCGGGTCGGTGATGTGGCCGATCAGCTCGGTGGCGACGAAGCCCGGCTCGACGACGACCACGCGGACACCCCTGGTGGTGACCTCCTGCCGCAGCGACTCGGCGAACCCGGTGACGCCGAACTTGGTGGCCGAGTAGACGCCGCCGCCGGCCGAGGCGATGCGGCCCGAGGTGGAGGAGACCTGCACGACCGTGCCCTTGCTCGCCAGGAGGTGGGGCAGGGCGGCGTGCACGGCGTACATGGAGCCGAGCAGGTTGGTCTCGACCATGCGCACCCACTCTGAGGTGTCGGCGCCCTCGATGGGGCCGCTGAGCATGACGCCGGCGTTGTTCACCAGCACGTCGAGCCTGCCGAAGTGGCCGACGGTCGCGGCCACGGCCGCGCGTACGGACTCCTGGTCGGTGACGTCCAGGTCGAGCGGGAGCAGCTCGCCCCGCGCCTGGTCCGCCAGGGCCTTGAGGCGGTCCGCGCGCCTGGCTCCGGCCGCGACACGGGCTCCCCCGGCCGACAGTGCCAGGGCGGTGGCCGCGCCGATGCCCGACGACGCGCCGGTGACGAGGGCGACCTTGCCCGCGAGATCGTGGTTCATGTGCGTCCTTTCCGCAGCTCACCGGCCCGCTGTTGCAAAACGGACCGGTTGGTCAGCTTCACCGTAGCAGTTAAACGGACCGCTCGGTCACCTTGGCCGGTAGACTGGCCGCCATGAGCGCGAAGCCCCCTTCGACCCGCAGCGACGCGGTGCGCAACAGGAAGCTGCTGCTCGACGTCGCGGCCAGGACGTTCGCCGAGCGCGGCGTCGAGGTGTCCATCGGCGAGATCGCGCAGCGCGCCGGGGTGGGCAAGGGCACGGTCTTCCGGCACTTCCCCACCAAGGAGGACCTGCTGGCGGCGATCATGCTCGACCTGCTCGACGAGCTGATCGGCGCCGCCACAGGGCTGCTCACCGACGACGACCCGGTGCGGGCGCTGCGCGCGTTCATGACCGCCGGGGTCGAGGCGTTCGTCAGGGACCGGGCGTTCTGTGACGTCATCGGCCGTCCCTCGCTGCAGAGCCAGGAGGTGCGCGACGCGATCCACCGGCTCTGCGAGGTCGCCGAGGGGCTCACCGCCCGCGCCAGGGAGCAGGGCGCCGTACGACCCGACGTTACCGGCACCGACGTCGCCCTCATGCTGAGCGGCATCCAGCACACCGCGGCGCCGCTGCTCGACGCCGACCCGCAGGCCTGGCGGCGCTACCTGGAGCTGACCTTCGACGGCATGACCGCCGTCACCGGCCGTCCGCTGCCCCACCCGCCCGGCCGCCTCACCCTGGAGGAGAACCCCTCTTGACCACATAGCCGTTTCGCTGGACGCTCGAAGGCACCCGGCTTGATCGACGGATCTTCCCCGGCTGGCCGCGCGACCACGTCCGAGGTGGACCACGCCGAGAGCACCATGGCGCGCGCGAGAGGGTGAAGGTCGAGTGACCATCGCGGAAGAGCTGCTCCTACTCGCCTACGACAACGAAGGCCGCCCGGCCGTCACCACGACCTGGCTGGATCCCGCGATCGCCGCCGCCGTCCTGGCCGAGCTGGTCGTGCGCGGCCGGATGGAGCTGTCGGGCAGGAAGCTGTCCGTCCGCGACCCCGCCAGGCTCGGCGAGGACGAGCTGGACGCGGCGCTCGCCCTGATGGGCACCCGCTGCAGGCGGCCCGTCTCGTGCATCCAGCTGCTGGAACGGCACGGCTTACGCCGGCGGCTGCTGGCCCGGCTGGTGACGGGCGGGGTGCTGGCCGAGACGCGCGGCAAGGCGCTCGGCCTCTTCCCGGTCAGGCGGTGGCCGGAGGCGCGGCCCGGCGGGCGCGCCGAAGTCAGGGCACGGGTGACGGCGGTGCTGACCGGGGCGGAGCCCGACGCCCGTACGGGGACACTCGTCGCGATCCTGCACGCCGACCGGTACACCCGCACGTTCTTCCCCGGCTACGACGACCGGCGCTTCAAGGAGGTCTGCGAGGGCGGCTGGGCCGCCGAGCCGGTCAGGCGCGCGGTGTCCGTCATCGCCGACGCCGCGCTCTACGCCATGGCCGGGGAGTGACGGCCGCTCGGGTGACGGCGCAGGTCAGTAGCTCGGCGGGGTGGCGGCGATGAGGAAGTCGGCGGGTTCGTCGCCCGGGTTGAGGTAGCGGTGCGGCAGCGCGGAGTCGAAGTAGCAGCTGTCCCCCGCCTCCAGCAGGTGCTCGGCCCCGGCGACCTCCACCACGAGCCGCCCGCGCAGCACCAGCACGCACTCCTCCGACGGGTGCGTCCACGGCTCGGCGGCCGACGAGCCGCCGGGCAGCAGGTGGCCCTCCAGCACCTCGAGCCGCCCGTGACCGGGTGAGACGCGCGTGTAGGAGATCCCGCCGGCGGGCGATTTCACCACCATCCGCCCGCCGCGCCTGACCACGGCCACGGCCTCGCCGTCCGGCTCCTGGAACAGGCTGAACAGCGGCAGGTCCAGCACCTTCGCGATCTTCCTGAGCGTCTCCAGGCTGGGGTCGGCGAGATCGCGCTCGACCTGGCTGATGAGCCCGCTGGACACGCCGGTGGCGGCGGCGAGCTGGGCGAGGGTCAGCCCGCGTTCTGTACGGAGCTGCCGGATCCTGGCACCGATCACCCGGCGATCCTATATGCCTTCAATCCCATTAAATCGGTATTGACCTGGTTAAAACTCCCCGGATAGGGTGCCCGAAATGTCACACCTGTTGAACCCCACCCAGTTCCGCGCCGAGTTCCCGTCCCTGGACGGCTCCGTGCACCTCGCGAGCTGCAGCCAGGGCGCGCTGTCGTCGCGGCTGGCGTACGCGCTGCAGGAGATCGGCCACTCGCTGCGCGAGGAGGGCGCCCCCTGGGGGACCTGGATGGGGCAGGTCGAGCGGGCCAGGGAGCGGTTCGCCCGGCTGATCGGCGCGGAGCCCGGCGAGGTGGCCGTGCTGTCGTGCGCGTCGGAGGCCGCGTTCCAGGCCGCCTCCTCGCTCGCCTGGGCGCGGCGGCCCGGCATCGTCACGACCGACCTGGAGTTCCCGTCGATCGCGCACGTCTGGCTGGCCCAGCAGCAGCGCGGCGCCCAGGTCGGGGTGGTCGCCGACAGCGGTGAGCAGGTGGCGGCGGAGGCGTACGAGGAGCTGATCGACGAACGCGCAGGCCTCGTGTCGGTGCCGCTGCACACCTACCGCAACGGCGCCCGCCTGCCGGTCGAGGACGTCGTACGACTGGCGCACGAGCAGGGCGCCCGGGTCTTCGTGGACGCCTACCAGGGCGCCGGCGTCACCCCGATCGACGTGCGCCGGCTCGGCTGCGACTACCTGGTGTCCGGCTCGCTCAAATACCTGCTCGGCCTGCCCGGCATCGCCTTCCTCTACGTGCGCGGCGGGCTGGAGCAGCAGCGCGCGCCCGAGCTGACCGGCTGGTTCGGCCGTACGCAGCCGTTCGCGTTCGACCCCCGCCTGCTCGACTTCCCCGGCGACGCCCGCCGCTTCGAGACCGGCACGCCGCCCATCCCGTCCGCCTACGCGGCCAACGCCGGCTTCGACCTCATCGAGCGGATCGACCTGCACGACGTGCGCCGGCACGTGTCCGAACTGGTGGACGAACTCGCCGAGCGGCTGACGGCGGAGGGCGTGAAGGTGGCCTCGCCCGCCGGTGCGCGCGGCCCGCAGGTGGCCATCGCCGACGACGCCCCCGACCGGCTGGCCGCCGCGCTGGCCGAGCGGCGCATCTGGACGGCGCCCCGCGGCGACCTGCTGCGGCTGTCGTTCCACTACTACAACGACCGCTCCGACGTGGACGCGGCCGTCGCAGCCATCAGCTCCTACCGCAGGAGCTGACCACCCCCTTCGTCGAGAGGTACGCCGTGGACGAGAACGCATCCGGCCTGCAACGCCGGCTGACCGGGCGCCAGCTCACCATGATCGGGCTGGGCGGGGCCATCGGCACCGGGCTCTTCCTCGGCTCCAGCCTGGCGATCTCGCAGGCGGGCCCGGCGACGATCGTCGCGTACGTCATCTGCGCCGGCGTCGCCCTGGTGATCGGCTGGTCGCTGGCCGAGATGGTGGTGGTGCATCCTGAGGCGGGCGCGTTCGGGGTGATCGCGCATCGCTATCTGGGGCCGTGGGCCGGGTTCGTGGTCCGGTGGACGTACTGGACGATCCAGGTCATCGCGATCGGCGGTGAGGTCATCGCGGCCGGGATCTACGTGCAGTTCTGGTGGCCGTCGCTGCCGCTGTGGCTGCCCGTCGCGGTCTTCTCGGTGGTCGTGCTGGGGGTGAACGCGGCCGCCGTCCGGCTGTTCGGCGAGATCGAGTACTGGTTCGCGATGATCAAGGTGGTCGCGATCATCGTGTTCATCCTGCTCGGCCTGGTGCTGGTGACGGTCGGCCTGCCCAGCGCCGACGCCACCGGCCTGACCAACCTCACCGCCCACGACGGCTTCCTGCCCAACGGGATGAGCGGCCTGTTCCTCGCCATGGTGTTCGTCCTGTTCAGCTACATCGGCACCGAGGTCGTCTCGGTGACCGCCGCCGAGTCGGAGAACCCCGTACGCGACATCCCCCGCGCCGCCCGCCGCATGATCACCCGGCTCGCCCTCTTCTACGTGGTCGCCATCGCGATCGTGCTCACCGTGGTGCCGTGGACCACGACGGCCCAGGGCGGCTCGGTCACCGAGAGCCCGTTCGTCACCGTCTTCTCCGCCGCCGGGGTCCCCGCGGCGGCGACGGTGATGAACTTCGTCGTCCTGACCGCCGCCCTGTCCAGCGCCAACACGAACCTCTACCTGACCACCCGCATGATGCACTCCCTGGCCGCCAACGGTTACGCCCCCCGCTGGACCGGCCGCCTGAGCGCCGCCGGCGTCCCCCGCAACGCCCTCACCCTGTCGGCGCTCGGCCTGGCGCTCGCGGCAGGCGTGTCGGCGGCCAGCGAAAGCGGCGCCTACCTGGCGTTGTTCGGCGTCTCGGTCTTCGGCGCCCTGGTGGTCTGGCTCCTCATCCTCGCCACCCACCACGCCTTCCGCCGCACCCGCACCGCCCAGGGCCTGCCACCCTCCCCGGTCCGTTTGTGGGGCGCCCCGGTCACGTCGGGCGTGGTGATGCTGTTCCTGGCCGCAGTGATCATCTCCACCCTGTTCATCGAGCCCCTGCGACCGGCATGGTGGGCAGGCATCCCGTTCTTCATCGTCGTCAGCATCGCGTACGCGGTGACCTCCCGCCGCGCTCGATCGGACGCAAGCCGGACCGGGTAAAGGTACTTCCACAAGCGGCCGGCGACTCCATGTCGAGAGCGAACAATCACTCGATCCGGGGCGCCGCCGCGACGATCGGCCCCGAGGGGGAGATCACGCTCCGGCGCGGCACCCGGACGGCGACCATCGGCCGGTGACCGGCCTCCTCCTGAACGCCGTCCGCCCGACGACATCGGGTAGAGTTTCTGGCATGCATTTGTACTTCCTCTGAGGACGACGCGGCTCGCCCCGCCCGCCACGGGCGCGGCTTGAGCGCTTCCGCGTCAGCTCTCACCTTTCAGGTCCCGCGCCGCCGCCGTGTGCCGCGCCGGGGCCTGCTTCCCGGAGGAAGTATGTCCATCGACATCGTGCTGCCCGCCCGTGCGCGGGCGCAGCTCAACGCCACCGGCCTGCACCTCGCCCGTGCCGGCCGGCCCGTCCTGTCCGGTGTGGACGTGACCGTCTCGGCCGGCGACCGGCTCGGCGTGGTCGGCGAGAACGGCCGTGGCAAGACCACGCTGCTGCAGGTGCTCGCAGGCACGCTCGCGCCCGACGCGGGCATCGTGCACCGCGTCGGCACCATAGGGGTGGCCGACCAGGAGATGCCGGTCGGCGACGACCGTGCCGTCGGCGACCTCATCGACGCCGAGCTCGCCCAGGTACGCGCGGCGCTGCGGGCCTTCGAGGCGGCCACGCTCGCGCTCGCCGAGGAGCGGCCGGGCGCCGAGCAGGCGTACGCCACGGCTCTGGAAGCCGCCGAGTCGCTCGGCGCGTGGGACGCCGACCGGCGTGTCGACGTCGCGCTCGCCGCGCTGAACGCCGTGAGCGACCGGGCCAGGCCGCTCGCCGGGCTGTCCGTCGGGCAGCGTTACCGGATCCGGCTGGCCTGCCTGCTCGGCGCCGGGCACGACCTGCTGCTGCTCGACGAGCCCACCAACCACCTCGACGCCGCCGGGCTCGACCATCTGACCGCCGCACTGCGGGCCCATCCGGGCGGGCTGGTGCTGGTCAGCCATGACCGGGCGCTGCTGTCTGACGTGGTGACCACCGTGCTCGACCTCGACCCGACCAGCGACGGGCGGCCGCGCACCTACGGCGGCGGGTATGCCGGTTACCGCGAGGGCCGCAGGGCGGAACGCGAGCGGTGGGAGACGGCGTACCGTGACCAGCAGCTCGAACGCCGGCGGCTCGCGCAGGACCTGTCCGAGGCGCAGAACCGGCTGGTCACCGGCTGGCGTCCGGACAAGGGCACCGGCAAGCACACCCGCGCCACGCGGGCCCCGGCCCTGGTCCGCGCCGTGCATCGGCGGCAGGAGGCGCTGGAGGCGCAGGTGCTCGACGTACCGGTGCCGCCGCTGCGCTTCTCCATGCCGCACCTGGACGCCCCGCCCGGCGTCGCGCTGCTGCAAGCCACCGACGTGACGCTCGATCCCCGGCTCACCACGCCGCGGTCCCTGCTGCTGCGGTCCCGCGACCGCCTGGTGGTCACCGGCCCGAACGGCTCCGGCAAGTCGACCCTCATGCACCTGCTCGCCGGGGAACTGGTCCCCGGCTCGGGGACCGTGCAGCGCGGGCGGGGCGTGCGGGCCGGGCTGCTCGGCCAGGAGTCGCCGCCGCCGTCCCGGCTGCGGGCTCTCGAGGTGTACGAGGCCGCGGTCGGCAGGTTGGTCGCCTCAGGACGCCTTCCCGAGGCCGACATGGTCGGGCTCGGACGGCTCGGGCTACTGCCCGCCGAGGCGGCGCACCGGCCGGTCGCCGAGCTGTCGGTCGGGCAGCAGCGGCGTCTCGACCTGGCGATCCTGCTGGCCGGACGGCCTCACGTGGTGCTGCTCGACGAGCCCACCAATCACCTGTCCATGGCTCTGGTGGAGGAACTGACCCAGGCACTCGCCGGTACGGGCGCCGCCGTCGTCCTGGCCACCCACGACCGGCAGCTCCTCCGCGACACGGCCGCCTGGCCCCGTCTCCACCTGGACGGGTAGCGCCGGGGACCCCTCCCGGGGCGGGGTGGTTAACGTGACGAGACGCCTACGGAGAGGAGACGATGCCACCATGGCCCCGACCCACCCCCCGCCCTCCCCGCTTCCCGCCTCGCCCCCGCTCAGCCGGTCCACGTCCACGGCGCCTGCGCCCATGTCGTTCGTCGCCCCTCCCCTACCGGCCCGGTATGGGCGGGTGCGTCGCGTACTGGCGGGGTGCGTGCTGGTGGGTGTGGTGGCGGGGTGCGGGGCGGCGGAGGAGCCGCCGGCCGCGGCCGCTCCCGCGAGCACGCCGGCCACCACCGCCCCGACCTCCGCCGCCCCTACCTCCGCCGCTCCGACCTCCGCCGCTCCGACCTCTGCTGCCGAGGCGTCCGCCACCCCGAGCGCGAGCCCCACGCCCTCGCCGTCCCCCTCTCCCACGAAGAAGCGCAAGGCCACCAGCCGGGTGAGGGACTGCTTCGACGGCGACTGCCTGCTGCGGGTGTCGAGGCCGGTCACCATCCGCCTCAACGCGAAGAAGTTCTACTACCGCCAGTTCCACATCCTGGACGTCGGCAAGAGCTCCATCACGTACCTGGTGGAGTATCCGCACGGCGGCGGCGCGCAGGCGACGCTGGGCAAGGGCGGCACTTCGAGCTTCGGGTTCCGCAAGCGGCCGACCGTGGAGGTGAGCCTGGTCTCCGTGAAGAAGGGCAGGGCGCTGGTGTCGATCACGGCGGGCAAGCCCGGCTGACCCACGGCGACACCGGTCGCCATCTGCAAAATGTGCTCAAGTTTCGCCTGATATCAGGTTCTTTGTCCCCTTTGAGGGCAGGCGGCGGGCGATGTCCCTCGCCTGCACAGACGCGGCCTCGGGGAAGGAAAACTTGATCATGGCGAACAAGATGCGAATCGCTTGTGCCCTGCTCGCCGGGTACTACCTCGGGCGACGGCGCAAGTTGCGCACGGCGGCGGTCCTCGTGGCGGCCGGGCTGGCCGGGAAGGCGTCCGGGAACAGCGGCGGGCTGCTGTCCCAAGGGCTCAAGACTCTGGGCTCGTCGGCCGACCTGGGCAAGTTGACCGAGCAGCTCCGTGGCGGCCTGCTGGAGGCGGGTAAGGCCGCGACCAGCAGGCAGATCGACTCGCTGAGCGACAAGCTGCACGAGCGCGCGGAATCGCTCAGGTCGCCGGGGGACGCCGAGGGCTCGGAGGAGCCTTCCGAGGCGACGGGCGACACCGCCTCCTCCAACGGCTCTCCCCAGAACGGGGCCTCACACGAGCCCCAGAACGGGGCTCACGACGGGGCACAGAACGGGGCCGAGAGCGAGGCCGAGAGCAGGGCCGAGAGCGGGGACGAGAGCGGGGACGGCAACCAGGACGAGGCCGAGCGGGAGCCCGCCGGACCGGAGCGAGCGCGGCGGCAGTCCCGTGCCGTCCGGCGGACCTCCATGCGGAGGTGAGCACAGGTGGCTGAGGAAAACGCGAGACGGCACACGAGCGCGGCCCGCCCCACGGTCCGGCGGGTGACACCTACGGCGGGCAAGGCCGCCGGCGCGGGCAAACGAGCAGCCAGCAGCCTCGGCAAGGCCGCCGGCGCGGCGAAACGGGGCACCGGCGCCGCGAAGGACACCACCGGCGAGGCCACGGGCACAGCGGCAGGCGCGGGCTCGAAGGCGACCGGCACGGCGAAGCGCGCCACGCGCACGGCCACCGGCGCCGCGAAGCGGACGGCAGGCACCGCCACCAGCACCGCCACCAGCACCGCTTCGGGCGCCGCGAAGGGGGCCGGAGGCGCAGCCGAAGGAGTCACCGGCGCAGCGAAGACAGCGGGCGAAGCGACCGAGGGGGTCGCCAAGGGAGCCGGCGGAGCAGCCGAAGGAGTCACCGATGCCGCCAAGGGAGCCGGAGGCGTCACCGGTGCAGCCAAGGGGGTGACGGGTGTGGCCAAAGGAGCCGCGGGTGCCGCCAAGGGGGTCGCGGGCACGGCGGCGGGCGCGGTCAAGGGGGTCGGCAAGGAGTTCCTGTCCGCCCTGCCGACCGACCGGCTCGCCGGCGAGGCACGCAACCTCATGCACGCCGCGATCGGACGCGTGGTCTCGGCGGCGGGTGACAAGGTGGAGAGCCTCACCGGCCGCCTGACCGACTACGCGGAGCAAGGCGGTGGCAAGGGCCTGATAGGCGCGCTGACCGGCTCGGGCGGCTCGGGCGGCTCGGGCGGCTCAGACGATTCCGGCGACTCCGGTGGCGGCGGCAGCGTACTGGGCGGCGTGTTGAAGGGCGGCTTCAAGGGCGGCCTGCAGAGCATCATGCAGAAGATCACGGGAGGTGGTAAGGGCGGTAAGGGCGGTTTCGAGAAGGTCACCAACATCGTCGAGACGATCGACGTGGGTGCGCCGCGCCGCCTGGTGTACGACCAGTGGACGCAGTTCCAGGACTTCCCGACCTTCATGAAGAAAGTGGAGACGATCAAGCAGGAGGCCGACGAGAAGCTCACCTGGAAGGCGCAGGTCTTCTGGTCGCACCGAAGCTGGTCCGCGCAGATCATCGAGCAGATCCCCGACCAGCGCATCATCTGGCGCTCGGAGGGGCCGAAGGGTCACGTGGACGGCGCGGTGACGTTCCATGAGCTGAGCGACGACCTCACCCGGGTGCTGGTGGTGCTGGAGTACCACCCGCAGGGCCTGTTCGAGCGGACCGGCAACCTGTGGCGGGCGCAGGGCCGTCGCGTACGGCTGGAGCTCAAGCACTTCCGCCGCCACGTCATGTCGCACCTGCTGCTGCACCCGGAGGACGTCGGCGAAGGCTGGCGCGGCGAGATTCGCGACGGCGAGGTGGTCAAGGACCACGAGACGGCAATGGAGGAGGAACGCGCCGCCGAGGAGGAGGAAGAGGAACAGGAGGAGCACGAGGAGGAGGAAGAGGGCGAAGAGCCCGAAGAGGGCGAGGAGGAAGAAGAGGGCGAAGAGGAAGAAGAGGGCGAAGAGGAAGAAGGCGAAGAGCCCGAAGAGGGCGAGGAAGCCGAAGAGGGCGAGGAAGCCGAAGAGGGCGAAGAAGCCGAAGAGGAGGAAGAGGAAGAAGGCGAGCAGCCAGGCCGTTGACAGGCGCCCGGCCCGAGCACGGAGCCGAAGCGAAGCGGCCCGTGCCACGGCTGGACGACCGGTCCGAGCCACACCCATGATCGTGCCCGCCCCCGGCTCAGCGGCCCGGGGACGGGCACTCGGCTGTTCCGGAGGCCCAGGGCCCGGTCAACGGCCTGCGGAGGGAACGGTGGTGCGGGCGGCTCGCTTGCCGAGCGATCTGATGAGGTGGCACCCCGCCGATCACCGTGGTCACCCCTCCACGGACAGAGCGACCGGGGCGAGCAGGAGCTGGGGCATGCCGAGCGAGAGCGCGGCCAGCAGCAGGGCGAACAGCGCGATGACGGCGAAGGACAGGGCGAGCTCTCAGCGCAACTGGTCGCGCAGCCACTTCGGGTGGGGGTTGACGTGCGGCTCGCCCGCAAGTACGACGGTCGGCACCGTCTCGTCGCCGCCGGTGATCGCGCGGACCGCCGCCGCGCCCTCCGGGTCGCGCCAGATGTCCACCCAGTACGCCCGCCGCGCCGCACGCCCCAGCCGGAGCCTGAGCCGCATGCAGTAGCGGCAGCCCGGCCGCCAGTAGACGATCGCCCGCCCGTCGGCGGCGCTGCGCCGCCGCGCCTCCCCGGCATCGACCGGCCTGGGGAACGCCAGCGGCGACAGCAGGAGGCCGAGCAGCGCGTACACCACGAGCACCACCACCGCCGGCACCAGATCGCCTTTCGTGACCTGCCAGGCCGCGATCGCCACCCCTAACGCCAGGAGCAGGCCCGGCACCTTCCATCTGCGGCTCACGGTTGAGCAAGCTATCGGAGCGCCCGCCGCGCCGATATCCCGGCCCCCGCCAGAGCGTGTCAGCCGGAGGGCCACCTCGGGGTGCCGGAGAGGTCGGTGAGCGCGTCCTCCACGGTGCCGGCCGCCTCGATCTCACCGCCGTCGTCGTCGGACGCCTGGGCGGCGTACTCCCCGTACACCACGATCATGCGCCCCTCCGCCACCCTGGCGTGCCGCGCGGCCGAGCGCAGGATGTCGCGCCCGTGCTCGTCGATCGCCGCGAGCGAGCGCAGGTCCACCGCGAGCAGCGGCGGTATCCGCGCCACCAGCGCGTTGACCAGGTATTGCTGCAGGACCAGGCACGCCACCCCCTCCAGCCGCCCGGTCAGGGACAGCAGGACGACCTGCCCGTGCCTGTCGAGCCGGATGTCGAAGTCCGGATCGCTCTCGTGGATGCCAGGTTCGGAGGGGTGCATGGGCGGATCCCGGTGACGACGACGGCATGACGGGTCTACGCCGACCAGACTTCCCGGCTCACCTGCTGCGACCATAACATTCCATTGCTCAATGCAACGATCCTGCGGTGCGGACCGTGACCTAAACGAAGCGCAAGCCCTCGCCTCCACGGCGCTACCCTGGGCCTCGGGGACGGCGGCGGCACCGTCCTCAGGCCGGACGGAGGGATGGCCGAGGTGACCGAGACCGACCCGCACATCCATGTCGATCGCAAGGTGCTGCAGGCCGGCGCCGACTTCCGCAACGTGCTCGCCTCGACGCTGGGCGGCGTCCCCGACGCGCCCTCCGAGGTCACCACCGGCTGCGGCCTCAAGGTGCCGTACGCGATGACCTCGCCCCACCCCGAACGCGTCACCTGCCTGCCCTGCCGCGAACACGCCTGCCGCGAACACCTGAACTTCGCCGACCAGGTCGAACGCCTCGGCCGCCACCCCGGCACCGCCCTCCCAGGCGACCGGACAGCCGAAGTGGCTCAGTGGGCCCGCGACCGCGCCCGGAAATTCGCCTCCGGCTGAACCCCCAGCACCGCCCCCGCTCCTGACGGCGACGGTGGTGGGGGGCGTTGCGCTGGGAGTGAAGCGGGGCGGACCTGACGCTCGCGGTGGGTCAGGATGAAGGGCATGCGAACACTTGTTTTGGGTGGCACGAGGTTCCTGTCCAAGGAGATCGCGCGGCAGGCGCGCGATCGCGGGCACGAGGTGGTGTGCGCGGCGCGCGGGCAGGCGGGTGACCCGCCGCCCGGAGTGGAGTTCGTCCGGGTCGATCGCTCGGAGGACGGCGGGCTGGCTCCTCTGGAGGGGTCGTTCGACCTGGTCATCGACGTCGCCAGGCATCCGAGCCAGGTGCGCAGGGCGGTCGATGAGCTGGCGGGCCGCGCCGGTCACTGGACGCTGGTGTCCACCGTCAGCGTCTACCCCGACACCCGCGAAGTCACCCAGGTGCTGCACGAGCCGCTGGCGCCCGGCGCCGACGAGAGCGACGTGGCCAACTACGGGCCGGCGAAGGTGGCGTGCGAGCAGATCGTCGGCGACGCGGCGCTGATCGTCCGCGCCGGGCTGATCGTGGGCCCGGAGGATTCGTCCGACCGGTTCACCTACTGGGTCGACCGGCTGGCGCGCGGCGGGCGCGTGCTGGCGCCGGGCTCTCCCGGCGACCTGGTGCAGCTCGTGGACGTACGCGACCTCGCCGCCTGGACGCTCGACGCCGCCGAGAAGGGGCTCGCCGGGCCGTATGACGCGATGTCCAGCCCGTTCCCGAGGGGCGAGCTGCTCGCGGGCATCGCCGAAGGGCTGTCGGTGCGGCCCGAGCTGGTCTGGGCCGGGCAGGAGTTCCTCGCCGAGCACGACGTGAACGCCTGGATGGGGCCGCGTTCCCTGCCGCTGTGGGTGCCGCTGCCGGAATACGCCGGCTTCATGGCCCGCGACGTCTCGGCCGTCCTGGCCGCCGGCCTGCACATCCGCCCGATCGCCGACACGGCCCGCGACACCCTCACCTGGCTGCGCGACTCCGGCCACACGGTGACCCGCTCCGGCCACACCCCCGAGGAGGAGGCCGAACTCCTCCGCCTCCTCGACTGATCCGCACTCCACTGACCAAAGGACATCTGCCCGCTCCTCCCCCGCCGGCGTGCCCCTTGCCTGGATGACGGGTGCGCCGAACGGCGCGGGAAGCCGGAAGGATCCGCGACGGATGGCGGGCGACCGGTCGCCGGCCGATCGTCAGGATGGCGGCATGAGCCGAGAACCGGAGACGTCCGTCCCGCTGATCGCCCAGCACGACTTGAGCGGCCCGGTCACCGCCCATGGGACCCGAGCGGACGTACAAGGGACGCGAACGAAGGTCCGACAGGCCAGAGGGGGTGTGCCAGAGGCCAGAGCGAGTGGGCGAGAAGCCGGGGCAGGTGTGCGAGAGGCCCGAGCGGATGGGCCGGAAGCTCGGGCGGCTGGGCGGCGGGCCGGGCGTCGGGTGCCTGGGGGCGAGCGGGAAGCGCCGACCGGGTCTGGGCTGGACGACGAGGGTGGTGTCCCGGTGGCGGTGACGCCGTTCGACCTGCTGATGTCGATCGTTCGCCTGAGCGCGAGCGGCGAGATCCACGCCGGCCGGAGAAGCGTCGATCGGGACGGCTGGCGGCTGCGGGTCTTCCACGCGAAGACCGCCACCGACGTGCACGGCGGCCGCTGGGAGCTGCACCCGGAGGCCGACGAGCTCGTCTCCTGCATCGTCGGCAAGATCCGCCTCTACCTGCGCGGGGAAGGGCGGGGTGAGGAGGAGGTCAAGCTGTGTGCGGGCACCGCGGCGATCGTCCCGCGCGGCCGGCGCCACCGCATCGCCCTGGACATCCCGAGCATCATCCTGACCGCCACTCTCCCACCCGCCAACCGCCTGGCCCAACCCGCCTGACATCCCGAGCAGCGGCCTGGACCGGCGCGCCCGAAGCGACCAGTGACCAGTCCCACCGAAGGAGCAGCCGCAGGGCACGGCGCACCCGAGAAGTCACCAGGCGACCGCCAGGGCGAGAGGGGTCGCGTCGCCGGGCGTAAGTGGGGTGGCCAGGGTGATGGGGAGGTGGGCCATGAAGCGTGGCTCGGTGCCTCGGTGTTCCTGGGCGGCGTGGACGGTGAAGGGGTGGACGATGCAGGCGGCCGTACGGGGCGGTGGTCCGGCGTACACGTCGCCGTTTCGCGCTGCATCTGACCGTCGAGGACGGGCTGATCACGCGCTATCACATCTACGAGGACAGTCTGACGGTCACCCGCGCCCTCGACGGCGCGTGAACGCCCTGGACGCCCTGGACGCCTCAGTTCGATGCACTGGCGCACTGCCCACTGGCGCGCTGGGCCCACTGCCGGACTGGCGTGCTGCCGGACTGGCGTGCTGCCGCCCGACTGCGGCGCCTGGGCAGGGCGTTGGAGCGCGGCCCTCGCCAGGGCCTCCCGGCCGCACCCACCGCCCGCACCGGGTCAGGGGCCGGTGCGCAGCTGCTCGGCCGCCTCCTCGTAGGCCCGGGCGGCCCGGCGGAAGTAGTCGTAGAGCACGTCGAGCTGATCGTCGTTGTATCCGGCGAGGATGTCGCCGACCTCGCGCCGCGCGGCGGCCATGACCTGGTCGAGCTGGGCGGGCTTGCCGATGGGCTCGACGATGACCTTGCGCCGGTCGTCGGGGGCGGGCACGCGGCGCACGTAACCGGCCTGCTCGAGCCGGTCGATGAGCCGGGTGGTCGGCCCGGTGGTCAGGCCGGCGCGGGCGCCCAGCTCGCCCGGCGTCAGGGGGCCTGCCAGCTCAAGGATGTTGAGCGCGTACAGGTCTGTGGCGCCCAGGCCGCACGCGCGCGCACTGGCGTGGCCGTGCAGCAGGACGGCGCTGAGGTAGCGGCGGTAGACGCGGCCGGCGTCGGGGCGTTCGCGTGGGGTTGACACGGGCTCCCTCGATTCCTAATCTCTTCCTCAGTGAAGAGAAATCTTCAGAGAAGAAACTTCTCGGAAGAAGCTACCATGGGAGAGCCATGACCACCACTGCCGCCACCACTGCCGCCACCACTGCCGCCACCACTGCCGCCACCACCGACGTCACCACCGACGAGACCGCCATCCTGGGCGTGCTCCGGAGCAGCCAGGACGCCTGGAACCGCGGCGACGGCGCCGCCTACGGCGCCTGCTTCACCGCCGACGCCACCGATGTGACGTTCGCCGGCACGGTCTATCGGGGCGGCGCCGAGATCGGGCGCGCCCACCAGGCCCTGTTCGACAGCTACCTCAAGGGGACGTGCCTGGTCATGGAGATCCTCGACGTCCGCCGCTACGGCTCCGGCACGGCCGTCGTGGTCACCCGCGGCGAGGTCGTCAAGGGCACGCCGGGGAAGCTGGGCAAGCTGGCCACGTACACGCTGGTGCGCGACGACGCCGGCCTCTGGCGCATCGCCGCGGTGCAGAAGACCAAGCACAAGCCGCTGATGGAGGCGGTGTCCTTCAAGCTCCAGCCCGCCACCCGGCCCGCCGCCCAGGCGGCGGACGCGCGCTGAGCGGCGCGCGGTCAGGACGTGCGCTGAGCGGCGCGCAGTCAGGACGTGCGCCACACCCCGTTCAGCGGTACGCGGTGCACGATCAGCTTGCGGTGGCTGATGCGCCAGCCGTGCTCGCCGCGCACGACCGTGTCCTCGTACGTGAGGCTGCCGGTGGTGCCGTCGGCCCGGACGCCGAGGCCCTTCGAGCGCGCGTGCACGAGCCCGTCGGCCCGCTCCGCCAAAATGATGTTGGTGACGTGGTGCCCGATCGGGTTCCCCTCGCCGAGGGCCAGGCCGGCGGCGGCCAGGGCCTCGACGCCGTGCAGTTCGCCGCCGCCCACGTCGCTCACGTCATAGACCACGTCGTCGGTGAACACCTCGCCGAACCGGTCGAGCTCGCCGCTGTCGCACAGGTGACCGTGCAGGTTGATCAGGTCGGTGATGGCGCAGCGGTCGTCGTGACTGAGGGGCATGGACGTCCTTTCCCGTGTACGGAACGCCGCCCCACTCTGCCACCTGGTCAGGCCGCGGTCACCCCGAGACCGGCCACCAGCTCGTCCGTGGTGAGGATGGCGTGGGCGTACGTGGGGCCGTTCAGCTCGTGGGCGGCGTGCATCATCTCGGGGCTGAACGCCGCCGTCGCGTCGCGCACCAGCGTGACGTGGTAGCCGAGCTCCATGGCGAAGCGGCCGGTCGACTCCAGGCAGGTGTTGGCCAGCACCCCGATCAGCACGACGTGGCTGATGCCGTGCTGCTTGAGCTGGAAGTCGAGGTCGGTGTTGGCGAAGCCGCTCTGCGCCCAGTGCTCGTGGACGACGATGTCGCCCGGCTGGGGCCCCAGATCGGGGTGGAACTCCCCGCCCCACGTCCCGCGCGCGAACGAGTGCCGCTCCATGATGCCGCGCTGGGTCGGGTTGGGGTGGTCCCAGCTCTCGTAGTCGCCGGGCTGCCAGCGGCGGTGCGGCACGATCAGCACCTGCACGCCGGCCCCGCGCGCGGCGGCGGTCACCGTGCGCAGGTGGTCCACCAGCCCCACCTTCGTGGCCACGGGCGCGAGCCTGGGCCACAGCTTGCCGCCCTCGGACATGAAGTCGTTGTACGGGTCGACCAGCAGGACCGCCGTGCGGCGGGGATCGTAGGTGCGGCTCACGGCGTGCTCCTCCGCGTACAAGGGACGGCGCAACAGCCCGCACCTACCCCGCCGACCCGCACGTCCGCCTCCCGTCCAGGTCAGCGTCGCGCCAAACCCCCTTGACCCGCGATCAGCCGAGCAGGATGTCCGTGGTCTGCGACGGTACGGCGTCCAGCGCGGCGAGGGTCTCCTCGTCGAAGGCGACGGCGCCGGCGGCGGCGTTCTCCTCCAGGTGGGCGGCCGTCGCGGTGCCGGGGATGAGCAGCACGTTCGGCGCGTGCCGCAGCAGCCAGGCCAGGCCGATCTGGGACGGAGTGCGCCCGAGCCGCGCGGCGGCCTCGGTCACGGCCGGCTGCTCCACCACCTTGGGCATGCCGGGGAACGCGCCCCCGAGCGGGAAGTACGGTACCCACGCGATGCCCTCGGCGGCGCAGAGCGCGAGCATCTCCTCGAAGTCCCGGCCGACGAGGCTGTAGGCGTTCTGCACGCAGGCGATGCCGGCCGGAAGCGCCCGGCGCAGCACGTCGAGCGAGACGGCGCTCAGCCCGATCGCGCCGATCTTGCCCTCGTCGCGCAGCTCGGTCATCACCGCGAGCTGGTCGTCGAGGTCCACCACCTGGGGGCCGGTGGCGCGGATGCCGGGGCCGACGTCGAGCCTGCGCAGGTTCACGACGGGGATGCGGTCGAGGCCGAGCGACTTCAGGTTCTCCTCGACGCTCGCGCGCAGTTCCCCGGGACGCTGGGCGGGGCGCAGCGGCAGGGGGCCGCCGGGGTCGCTGACGGCGCCGACCTTGCTGACGATCACCACGCCGTCCGAGGGGCGCAGCGCCTCGCGGAGCACGTCGTTGACGAAGCCGGCGCCGTAGAAGTCGGCGGTGTCGACGTGGTCGATGCCCAGCTCGACGGCGCGGCGCAGCAGCGCGACGGCGGCGGCGCGGTCGTCGCGCAGGCGTTCGAGCTGCATGGCGCCGTAGCCGACGCGGGAGACGGTAAGGTCACCGAGCAGGCCGGGACCGCCGGGGCGCGGGGCTCCGGTGGCCGTGACGTCGGAGGAAGAGGTGCCAGTGGACATCAGGAGTACACCGTCCTTCGGACAATGACGACAGAAAGCGGAGGACCCTCCGCCACGAACGACCCTAGCACTATCGGAGGTGCCTCCGCTTTGGCTTCCCCGAGTTCTTCCGAACCTCCCGCCGCCGGACGGCCCGTTCGCGCGCACGCGCGGCGCAACCGCGAGAACCTGCTCGCCGTCGCCCGCGCCGCCTTCGCCACCGCCGACGGGCCCGTCTCGCTCGAAGGCATCGCCAAGCAGGCCGGAGTCGGCATCGGCACGCTCTATCGCCACTTCCCCACCAGGGAGGCGCTGGTCGAGGCCGTCTACTCGGCCGAGCTCGACGACGTGACCGGCTGCGTGCCCGACCTGCTCGCCGAGCATCCGCCCGAGGTCGCGATACGGGTGTGGATGGAACGCTACGGCGCGTTCGTCTCGACCAAGCGGGCCATGCTCGACACGCTGCGCACCGGCTGGGCCTCAGGACGGCTCGCCACGCCCACCACCAGGGAACGCATCACCGCCGCGATCGGCGCGATCCTGAAGAGCGGGGCGCGGGCGGGCACGCTGCGCGGGGACGTCGAGGCCGACGACGTCACCTCGATGATCCTGGGCGTGTTCCTGTCCACGGCGGCCGGCGACACGTGGGACCGGATGGACCGCCTGTTCGACCTCCTCCTGGACGCCCTCCAGCCACGCCAGGGGTAACCGCCGCTTCGGCGGGCGTAGGTTCAGCCCCGGATGAGGGGGATGCCCTGCGGGAGGCCCGCGACCTGGGCCTTGCCCGATCCGTCCACCGCCACGTCCACGGAGGCGCCCGCCACCCGCAGCCCGCGCACCGACAGCGCACCGAGCGGGGCTCCGGGCAGCGGACGCAGGACCGCCCTGCCCGCCGGCACGTCGGGGTACAGGCCGGTGGCGGCGTGCAGAATCGCGATCGCGGCCGCCGCCGACCACGCCTGGGGACGACAAGCCGCCGGGTACGGCACCGGCCGCCCCATGAGCTCGCGGTCATCCCCCGCGTGCAGCTCAGGCAGCCGATACCCGAACGCCTCCGCCGCGGCGAGCAGCCCCTCGGCGAGCTCGGCGGCCAGCCCGCCGAGCTGGCTGGACAGGGTGGTGCGGGCGAGGGCGGTTATGACGATGGCGGTGTCGTGGGTCCAGACGGAGCCGCAGTGGTACGACAGAGGGCTGAAACCGGCGTCGCCGCTGGACATCGTCCGCAGACCGAAGGCGCCTGACATCGCAGGATCGCCCAGCACGGCGGCGATGCGGAGCTCTTCGTCGGGGGTGAGGATGCCGGTGCCGAGGAGGTGGCCGATGTTGCTGGTCAGGGCGTCCACCGGGCGTTTGTCCCGGTCGAGGGCCAGTGCCGGGTGGCCACCGTCCACCCAGAACGCCGCCCGGAACCGTTCGGCCAGCCGGCCCGCGTAGTCGCGCCACCGCTCGGCGCCGGGCCGTCCGTACGCGTCCAGCAGCGCCGCCCCGGCCATCGCGGCCTCGTACGCGTAGCCCTGGACCTCGACCAGGGCGATGGGCGGCTCGGCGCGGGAGCCGTCGTGGCAGCGCACGGCGTCGCCCGAGTCCTTCCAGCCCTGGTTGGCCAGGCCGCTCCCGCTGGTGTCGATGTACTCGAGGAACCCGTCCCCGTCCGCGTCGCCGTGGTCGGCGAGCCAGCCGAGCGCCGCCTCCATGGCGGGCAGCAGCGCGGCCACCTCGCCGTCGGGCAGGCCCCAGCGCCAGGCGTCGTGCAGGAGGGTGATCCAGAGGGGGGTGGCGTCGATGGTGCCGTAGTAGGCGGCGGGCAGGCGCAGCCGGTTGGCGTGAAGGGCGAACTCGTGGCGGCGCAGCTCGTGCATGATCTTGCCGGGCGCCTCCCCTGAGGCGGGGTCGAGCTTCGTGCCCTGGCGGCGGGCCAGCACGCGCAGGGTGCCCGCGGCCAGGTCGGTGCCGAGTGGAAGCAGCATGCGAGCAGCCCAGATGCTGTCGCGGCCGAACAGCGTCAGGAACCACGGGACGCCCGCGCCCAGGAACGTGTCCTGCGGCGCGCCGGTCTCGGTGAGCCGCAGGGATTCCAGGTCGTCGAGGGACTGGCGGGCCAGGCGTACGAGGCGGGCGTCATCTGCCGAGACTTGCGGCCTGCTCCACTCGCGAGCCCCGGACGGCGCCGCGACCACCGCCTCCGGATCCCGCACATCAACCCACCACCGGAGAGTCACCCGCTCCCCCGGCTCAACGGCAACCCGCCAAAGCACCGTCTCCCCGCTCATCTCACCATCGGCCCGCACCCAGACCCGAATGCCCCTGTCCCCCCAAACCACGCCCTCACCCACCTCGACCCCGACGGAGGAGGAGGTGGAGGAGGCGGACGAGACCGGAGAGGCGGAGGGGGCGGCGGACCCCAGCCCCACGGCCGGCGCGGAAGCCGAAGAAGCAGGGGCGGAAGGGGCGGAGGGAGCGGCGGGTCCCAACCCAGCGGAGGGGTCGGGGGATCCCGGCCTGATGGGGGCGAGGGGGGTGGTGGTGTCGCCGGATTTCACCGCCTCTATCGGGGCGAGGTCGCAGCCCAACCGAAGCGTGACCGTGCAGGTGACGGGGGTGGAGGCGGTGGAGGCGACGGTGATCTCCTCGGACATGGAGCCCGGCGTCACGTGGCGGACGCGGTCGATTCGCACCGTCGGGTCGGGGGTGGGGTCGCCGAGCCGGCGGGCCAGCGCGACGAAGCGGGAGACCCCGGGACCGAGTACGGCGTGCGCGACGGCCTCCGGCTCGCGGCCGTCGATCAGCAGCCCGGCCTGGGAGAGCACCCGCGCGTCCGCGTGGAAGAGCCCCTGCACACCGGCCGGCCTGATCTGGCCATCGGCGCCGCTGAGCGCGGTCGTCGGCGCCATGACGGTGCTGACGAGGTCGTGCAGCAGCGAGGCAAAGGTGACGATCGCCGATGTGGCGCGGCACGCCGGCGTGTCCCGCCAGACGGTGTCGAACGTCCTGAACTCCCCCGAGGTCGTCAAGGAGGAGACCCGGCAGCGCGTGCTCGCCGCCGTGGAGTCCCTCGGCTACCGGGTGAGCGCCGCCGCCAGGCAGATGCGGACCGGCCGGTCCAGGCTGCTCGCCGTACGGATCGAGACGACCCAGGACGGCATGAACGTCTTCGACCGCTTCCTGCACGGCCTCACCGAGTCGGCGGCCAGGTCCGGCTACCGCGTGCTGCTCTACACCGCCACCGGCGACGAGAACGAGATCGAGACGTTCGACCAGCTCCTCGGCGAGTTCGAGCCGGACGGTTTCGTGCTGACCAGCACCCACCACGGCGACCCGCGCGCGGCCTGGCTGGCCGAGCGGGACCTGCCGTTCGTCAGCTTCGGCCGGCCGTGGGGCGCCTCGGAGGCGACGCACCCCTGGGTGGACGTGAACGGCGCCGCCGGCACCGAGGCGGCCACCCGCCACCTGATCGACGCCGGCCACTGCAGGATCGGCTTCATCGGCTGGGAGCCCGGCTCCGGCGTGGGCGACGACCGCCGTACCGGCTGGTCGAGGACGCTCGGCGCGGAAGGGCTGGACACCGGCCTCGCGCTGGAGACGGACGGTTCGCCGGCCGCGGGCAGGGCCGCCGCGCTGGAGCTGGTGGAGCGGGGGGCCACCGCGCTGGTGTGCGTCAGCGACTCGGTGGCGCTCGGCGCGCTGCAGGTCACGCGGGCCGTCGTCGGGTTCGACGACACCCCGGTGGCCGCCGCCGTCGGGCTGACCAGCCTCGGCCAGCCGCTCGCCGAGGCCGCCGCGCGCTGCGTCGAGCTGCTGACCGACCGCCTGTCGGGCCGGCCCACCGCGTCTCATGTGCTGCTCAGTCCCACCCTGGTCATCCGGAAGGACCCCCGTCCATGAACAGACTCGTGATCCCCGTCGCGGCCGCCGTGCTCCTGTCCGCCACCGCCTGCGGCAGCGGCTTCGACGACCGGCAGGCGGCGCAGCAGCAGCAGCAGAGCGGCGGCCCGGCCGAGCTGCAGGTCCTGATGGCCTCCTCCGGCGACGCCGAGACGAACGCGGTCAAGGAGGCGGCCGCGGCGTGGGCCAAGACCACCGGCGGCAGCGTCGTCGTCACCCCCGCCCAGGACATCCACCAGCAGCTCGGCCAGGCGCTGGCGGGCAGCAACCCGCCCGACGTGTTCTACGTGGACGCCGCCCGCTTCGCCGACTACGCCAGCGTCGGCGCGCTGGAGCCGTACGCCGACAAGATCTCCGACAGCGCGGACTTCTACCCGAGCCTGCGGGAGACGTTCACCTACGACGGCCGCTTCACCTGCGTGCCGAAGGACTTCTCCACGCTCGCCCTGATCGTCAACGACGACCTGTGGAAGAAGAACGGCCTCACCGAGGACGACATCCCGGCCACGTGGGACGAGCTGACCGCCGTCGCGAAGAAGATCAAGGGCGTGACGCCGCTGACGTTCAGCGACACGCGGGACCGGGTCGGCGCGTTCATGGTGCAGGCGGGCGGCTGGATCACCGATGGCGAGCAGGCCACCGGCGACAGCCCCGAGAACCTCAAGGCCCTCGAGTACGTCAAGGGCCTGCTCACCGGCGAGCAGGCCCAGTACGCCAAGGCGCTCGACGCCGAGTGGGGCGGCGAGGCGTTCGGCAAGGGCAAGGCGGCGATGACGATCGAGGGCAACTGGATCAAGGGCGCGATGCAGGCCGACTATCCGGGCGTCGCGTTCTCGGTGCACGAGCTGCCGGCCGGGCCGGAGGGCAAGGGCACGCTGTCGTTCAGCAACTGCTGGGGCATCGCCGCCAAGTCGAGGAACAAGGCCGCGGCGATCAGCTTCGTGGAGGCGATGACGAAGACCGACCAGCAGCTCGCCTTCGCCAAGGCGTTCGGCGTGATGCCGTCGAGGGCCTCGGCCAAGGACGCCTACCTCAAGGAGTTCCCGGGCGACGCCGCCTTCGTCAACGGCGCCGACTACGCCCAGGGCCCGGTGAACGCCCCCAAGATGGACAGTGTCCTGTCCGACTTCGACGCGAACCTGCAGCAGCTGGCCACCAAGGACCCGAAGGACATCCTGGCCCGGCTGCAGAAGAACACGCAGAGCGCGCTGGGCTGACCGCCATGCGCAGCCGTACCAGGGAGAACCTCGCGGGCTGGTTGTTCGTGGCGCCGGTCGTGGTGATCCTCGGGTTGTTCCTGCTGCTGCCCATCCTGATGGCGCTCTGGGTGAGCCTCACGGGGTGGAACGGGCAGGGCAGCCCGTTCCGGGCGGGCGTGCCGTTCGTCGGCACGGACAACTACGCCCGGCTGTTCACCGAGGACGGGCTGGCCCGCGAGGACTTCATGACCAGCATCCGCAACAACCTCTATTACGTGGCCGCGGTCGTGCCGCTGCAGACGGCGCTCGCGCTGTTCCTCGCGCTCGTGGTGAACAAGCGCAGGACGTTCTTCCGCACCGCCTTCTACTTCCCCTCGGTGACCAGCTCCGTGGCGATCAGCGTGGTGTTCCTGTTCATCTTCAGCAACTCGGGGGCGGTCAACCAGCTGCTCGCGTTCCTCGGCATCGACGGGCCGCAATGGTTCTCCGACCCGCGCGGCGTGATCCAGCTGCTGGTCGGCGACCCGCCGGCCGCGCTGACCGAGCACGGCCTGCTGGGGCTGACCTGGTGGGACTGGCTGTCGGGGCCGAGCGTGGCGATGTGCGCGATCATCGTGCTGGTGGTGTGGACGACGTCGGGGACGTTCATGCTGATGTTCCTCGCGGCGCTGCAGAACATCCCGAGGACGCTGGACGAGGCCGCCACGATCGACGGGGCCACCCGGGCGCAGCGGTTCTGGCGGGTGACGCTGCCGATGCTGAAGCCGGCCATGTTCCTGGTGCTGACTCTGGGGCTGATCGGCACGTGGCAGGTGTTCGACCAGATCTACGTGATGAGCCAGGGCGATCCGGCCAAGACCACGCTGACGCCGGCGTTCCTGTCGTACCGGACGGCCTTCCGCGACTTCGACTACGGCGCGGGCACGGCGATCTCGTTCGTGCTCTTCCTGATCATCGTGCTGCTGACGTTGTTCCAGCGGTGGGTCATGAGGGAGCGCAAGGCATGAGGCGCGTCGTCCTGATCGTCTTCTCGGTCGTCTTCATCTATCCGTTCGTCATCCAGGTCGCGAACTCCTTCAAGACCGATCCCGACGCCGCCGCCAACCCTTTGTCGCCGATCCCCCACCCGGCCACGCTGTCGGCCTTCGAGCGGGTCTTCCTCGGCACGGACCTGCCGATCTGGCTGGGCAACTCGCTGCTGGTGACCGTGGTGGTGACGCTGGGGCGGGTGCTGCTGGACTCGATGGCGGGCTACGCGCTGGCCCGGCTGCGTTTCCGGGGGCGGTCGGGGCTGTTCGCGGCGGTGATCGCGGTGATGGCAGTGCCGGGGGTGGTGCTGTTCATCCCGAAGTTCCTGGTGCTGAACCAGCTCGGTATGTACGACTCATACCTGGCGTTGATCCTGCCCCTCGTCGCGGACGCGACCGGCGTGTTCGTCATGAAGCAGTTCTTCGAGTCGGTGCCGCGCGGCGTCGAGGAGGCGGCCCGCATCGACGGCGCCGGCACGTTCCGGGTCTTCTGGTCGGTGGTGCTGCCGATGTCGCGGCCCGCGCTGATCACGCTGACGATCCTGTCGTTCCAGGGCTCGTGGAACGAGTTCCCGCACACGCTGGTGGCGGTGCAGGACCCGGCGTTGTTCACGCTGCCGCGTGGCCTGGCCGACCTGGTCAGCGGCTCGCTCGGCGGCGGCACCCAGTTCCCGCTGAAACTGGGCGCGGCCCTGCTCGCCACCATCCCGGTCGCCGTGATCTTCGTTCTCTTCCAGCGCCACTTCATCCGCGACGCCAACGAGGGCGCCGAGAAGGGTTAGATACACAAAGGTATTTGCGAAAATTTCTTGTGCAACTCTCTTGGTGCATCTACCGTGGGGGTATGGCCAGGAAGAACGTACGCCACGTCAAGGATCTCGAGACGGTCAAGGCGCTCGGGCATCCGCTGCGCATGCGCCTCTACCGGGCGCTGATGGTGACCCAGCGCGCCACCGCCTCCCAGCTCGCCGAGCAGGTGGACGAGGCGGTGTCACTGGTCAGCTACCACCTGCGCAAGCTGGCCGCGCACGGGCTCATCGAGGAGGCCGAGCAGGGCAGTGCGGACGGGCGCGAGCGCTGGTGGCAGGCGGCGGTCAGCGGGGTCAGCACCGAGGACGTCGACTTCAGGGACGCCCCCGAGAGCGAGGGCGCCTACGTCGCCCTGTCCCGGCTGGCGGCCAGGCAGCGCCACGAGCTGTACCAGAGCTACCTCGACACCAAGTCCGCCTGGCCCGACGAGTGGCGTGACGCCTCGTTCAACTCCGAGTACCTGCTCTCGCTCACCCCTCAGGAGCTCGTCGGGCTCAGGACGGAGATGAACGAGCTGCTCAAGAAGTGGGAGGCGCGCAGTGACGCCGCCCGTGAGGCCGGCGAGCGCGAGGGTCGCGAGCACGTCGCCGTGCACACGGCGGGCTTCCCGTTCCGCCCCTGACGACGACCCCGGAGGTCGCCATGCATCCAGACCTGCATCTGTACGTAGAGCGAGTACGCGCCCGCGAACTGCGCCAGGAAGCCGAGCGGCACCGCCTGGCCGGATCCCCCTCCGCCACCGGAGCCCTGGAGGAGCGGCTCGGATGGGTGCTCGTGCGCGCGGGGCTGCGGCTGCTGGAGCGCCACGCGCCCGCCCCGTACTGATCCCCCGCCGGTCAGCGTTCGCGCAGGCCGGCGATGAGGAGGGCGACCATGCGGCGGGCGTCGTAGGCGCCCTCCTTGCCGGCGCCGACGCAGAGGTTGCCGACGCCGCGCATGAAGCTGAGGGCGTCCATGCCGGGCTCGGTCTGGCCGGCGTCGGCGGCGGCATCCAGCAGGCGGGCGCAGACCGGGACGAGCCGGTCGATGAAGTACGCGTGCAGCGACTGGAACGAGGCGTCCTCCGACTGCATCGCCTCGGCCAGGCCGTGCTTGGTGACCAGGAAGTCCACGAAGAGGTCGATCCAGTTCGCCAGCGCGTCGTACGGCGTGGGCCCGGCCGCCAGCAGGTCGGGCCCCGCCGCCGCGCACGCCTCCACCTGGTGCCGGTAGACCGCCACGATGAGGTCGGCGCGCGTCGGGAAGTGCCGGTAGATGGTGCCGACGCCGACCCCCGCCCTGGCGGCGATCTCGCGTACGGGCACGTCGACCCCTGAGGCGACGAAGGCCGCGGCGGCCGCGTCGAGCAGCGCCTTCTCATTCCGTCTCGCGTCGGCCCGCTTCTTCGGGGCTGCCTGTGACCCGGCCACTGTGCTGCTACCTCCACCATGCCGCTAGACAAACGGAACAGCGTTCCGTATCGTGTTTAACGGAACGCGGATCCGCTTTCAGGATGCCAGAAGCGCGGCCGCCGGACAAAGCCGCCGCGCACGTGGAGGAGACATGACCATGCAGTACCGCGCCCTGGGCCGCACCGGCGTCCAGGTCAGCACGCTCGCGCTCGGCGCGATGAACTTCGGCGCCATCGGCCGCACCACCCAGGACGAGGCCACCGCCATCATCGATGCCGCGCTGGAGGCCGGCGTCAACGTCATCGACACCGCCGACT
Source organism: Nonomuraea sp. NPDC049504 (assembly GCF_040676845.1). Taxonomy (NCBI): domain Bacteria; kingdom Bacillati; phylum Actinomycetota; class Actinomycetes; order Streptosporangiales; family Streptosporangiaceae; genus Nonomuraea; species Nonomuraea sp. NPDC049504. The sequence goes on along the minus strand of NZ_JBFAPT010000016.1, from coordinate 121,746 downwards.
GGTACAGCGGCGGCCAGTCGGAGGAGATCGTCGGCAAGGCCATCGCCGGCCGCCGCGACGACATCGTGCTGGCCACCAAGGCCACCATGCCGATGAGCGAGGCGCCGAACCACCAGGGCGGCTCGCGCCGCTGGATCGTCAGGGCGCTGGACGACAGCCTGCGCCGCCTCGGCGTGGACCACGTCGACCTGTACCAGATGCACCGGTGGGACCCCACGACCAGCGACGAGGAGACGCTGTCGGCGCTGACCGACCTGCAGCGGGCGGGCAAGATCCGCTACTTCGGCAGCTCGACGTTCCCCGCGTACCGGATCGTGCAGGCCCAGTGGGCCGCCCGCGAGCACCACCTCAGCCGGTACGTCACCGAGCAGCCCAGCTACTCGATCCTGCAGCGCGGCATCGAGGCCGACGTCCTGCCCGTCGCGCAGGAGTACGGGCTCGGCGTGCTGGTGTGGAGCCCGCTGGCCTCGGGGTGGCTGTCGGGCGCGATCCGCGCGGGCCGCGCGGCGGACACGCACCGCTCGTCGGTGCTGCCGGAGCGCTTCGACCCGGCGCTGCCGTACAACAGGGCCCGGCTGGAGGCGGTCGAGCGGCTGGCCGGGGTCGCCGACGCGGCGGGCCTGACGCTGATCCAGCTCGCGCTCGGCTTCGTGACCGCGCACCCCGGCGTGACCGGCGCGCTCATCGGCCCGCGCACGTTGGAGCACCTGAAGGCGCAGCTCGACGCGGCGCGGACCGTGCTGTCGCAGGACGTCCTGGACGCCGTCGACGAGATCGTCGCGCCGGGCACCGACCTGGCCGCGCACGAGAAGTTCGACACCCCGCCCGCGCTGCTCGACCCGTCCCTGCGACGCCGATGAGCAGCCCCGTGAACCGGACGCGGTTCGGCATCATGACCGCTCCCATGCAGGTCGGCTACGAGGACGTCCTGCGGGTCTGGCGGGAGGCCGACGGCGTGCCGGAGATCGAGCACGCCTGGCTGTTCGACCACCTGCTGCCCATCCAGGGCGACATCAACGGGCCGATCCACGAGGGCTGGACGCTGCTGTCGGCGCTCGCCGCCCGGACTCACCGGCTGCGCCTCGGCCTGCTGGTGACCAGCAACAGGTTCCGCCCGCCGGCCGTCCTGGCCAGGATCGCCGCGACCGTGGACATCGTGTCGGGCGGCCGGCTCGACTTCGGCATCGGCGCGGGCTCGCGGCCCGGCCATCCGCTGGCCCGCCGCGAGTACGAGGCGCACGGCCTGCCCTTCCACGACTTCCGTCACTCCGTGGAGAGCCTGGCCGAGGCGTGCACGGTGATCCGGCGGATGTGGAGCGAGAGCGAGCCGTTCGACTTCCACGGCTCGCACGTCACGCTGACCGGGGCGTACTGCAATCCGAAGCCCGTGCAGCGCCCGCACCCGCCGATCCTGCTCGGCGGGCGTTCTGCGGCGCTGCTGCGGGTGGCCGCCGAGCACGCCGACCTGTGGAACATCCCCGGCGGCGACATCGACGACGTCGTCCGCCGCAGCGCCCTGCTCGACCGCTACTGCGCGGAGGTCGGCCGCGACCCGGCCGCGATCACCCGCTCGATCCACCTGCCGGTCTCCTACGACCGGCCCGGCGCCACCAGGCAGGCCGTCGGCGAGGCGGCGGCCGCGGGCTTCCACCACGTGGTGCTCGGGCTGCCGGCGCCGTACCCGGAGAAGGTGGCCCGCTGGGTGGCGGACGAGCTGATCACGCCCTCGCTCTGACGGCTCAGCCGGGTTCGTGCTCGCCGGCCAGCGGCAGCCGCAGGACGAAGCAGGGGCCGCGCGGGCTGTCCTCGATGGTCAGGTCGCCCTCGTGCGCCTGGGCGATCGCGCGGGAGATGGCCAGGCCGAGCCCGCTGCCCGCGGGGTCGCGCCTGCGGCCGGCGGCCAGCCGGACGAAGGGCTGGAAGACCTGCTCGCGCTCCTCTGGCGCGATGCCCTCGCCGTCGTCCCAGACGCTCAGCACGGCCTCGTCGTCCTCACGGGCGACGCTCACCTCGATCGCGCCGCGGGTGTGCCGCTGGGCGTTGACCAGCAGGTTCGTCAGCACCTCCGTGAGCTGGGTCCTGTTGCCCCACACGCGGGGCGAGTCGTGGACGACCAGCACGGGCCGGCAGGGGCCCGGCAGACTCCCGGCCTCCTCGCGGACGAGGTGGCCCAGGTCGACCCGCTCGGCCTGCTGCGGCGACGACGTGCGGATCCGGGTGAGCAGCAGCATCTCGTCGATGATCCGCTGAAGGCGGTCCACGCTGCCGAGCGCCCCCCTGATCGTCTCCTCACGATCGGCGTCGGGGTACGTCACCGCCTCCTCCAGCCGTATGCGCAGCCCCGCCAGCGGGGTGCGCAGCTCGTGGGAGACCATCGAGGAGTAGTGGCGCTGCTGGCTGACCGCCTCCTGGAGCCTGGCCAGGGTCCTGTTCACGGTACGCGCGAGTGAGGCGATCGCGTCGTCGCCCGGCGGCGCCGGCACCCGCAGGCCGAGGTCGGTGACGGTGATCTCGGCGATCCTGGCCCGCATCTCCTCGACCGGGCGCAGCGTGCGGCGGATGAGGAGGGCGGCCAGGCCGGTCAGCAGCGTGGTGCCGGTGAGGACGGCGGCGGCCAGGCCCAGCTCCAGGTCCCAGCCGGCCAGGAGGGCGGGCTCGGGGCGGCCGGCGTACACGACGTGGGAGGCGCCGCCCCACAGCTCCTCCTCCTGCGGCGACGGCCGGTAGGCGGTGAACATGACGCAGCCGTCCCGCGTGCACTCCTTGCCGTGCTGGATGCGGTCGTCGGAGTTCGGCCACAGGGTGCTCATGGGCGGGCGGCCCTCGGCGTCGCGGCTGGCCTGCACGACGTGGCCGGTGGCGTCCACGAGCTGGAACAGGCTGACCTCGGGCGTGGTCACGGGCTGCGGGGTCGAGGTGCCCATGGCGCCGATCCACTCGGTGGCCGCGCGCTGGGTGCTCGCGTACACCTCGCGCTCGATCCTGCCGCGGACGATCAGGTCCACGGCGACGGCCACCCCCGTGAGGCTCGCCAGCGACAACAGGGCGGTCACCAGGACGAGGCGGGCCTGCACCGAGAGGCGGCCGGGACGCAGGAGCCCCGGCGTCAGGGGCCCCGGACGATGGGGCATCGTCCACCTCCCCGCTCGCCTCACTCCTCAGTGGCCATGTTTCCAACTAGGGGTTCACGGGGAGCCAATGGCTTTGCAAGCGGCGGGTCATAGGTGTCGAAATCGGGTCAACGCACGTCGTGCACCAGCCGCCCGCCCACCGCCGTGGCGATCACGGTGATGTCCCTGATCGTGGCCGGATCGACGGCCAGCAGGTCGTCGGAGAGCACCGCGAAGTCCGCCAGCCTGCCCCGGCCGAGCGTGCCCTTGAGGTGCTCCTCGTGCACCGCGTACGCCGAGCCCTCGGTGTACGCGCGCAGCGCCTGTCCGGGCGTCAGCGCCTCCTCCGGGTTGAACGGCCGCCCGCCCGCCGTGACCTGGTTGACCAGGTCGTGGATGCCGAGCAGCGGCGCGCCCGCCACCACGGGGCAGTCGGAGCTGCCCGGCAGCACGATGCCCGCCCCCAGGAACGAGCGCTGCCGGTAGCAGCCGCGGGCCCGCTCGGGGCCGAGCGCGTCCAGCATGCCGTCGCCGATCTCGGAGATGAACCGGCCCTGCGGCACCGGGATGACGCCCAGCTCGGCGAGCCTGGCGACCTGGGCGTCGCTGGTGACCGCGCAGTGCTCGATGCGGTGCCTGGCGCCGGGGCGCGGCGTGCGGGCCTGGGCTTCGGCGTAGGCGTCGAGCACGACGTCCACGGCGGCGTCGCCGATGGCGTGGGTGGCGATCTGCCAGCCGGAGTCGTGGGCGCGCAGGATGAAGCCGCGCAGCGCCGCCGCCTCCTCCTGCAGGAAGCCCCGGTTGCCCGGCTCGCCCGCGTAGTCGCAGCACATGGCGGCGGTGCGGCCGATCAGCGAGCCGTCGGAGAACAGCTTGACCGGCCCGATCCGCAGCCACTCGTCGCCGAACCCGGAGCGTACGCCGAGGTCGAGCCCGAACTCGGCGTCCACGTCGTGCAGGTTGGGCGAGCCCGGCATGAGCGTGGCCCGCTGCGGGAGCAGGCCGCGCCGGATCGCGTCCTGGAAGCCGGCCACGTCCCAGCGGCCGTTGCCGGCCAGCCCGACGCCCACGCCCGGCTCGGTGAAGCTGGTCAGTCCCTCGGCGGCGGCGGCCCGGCCGGCCAGCGCGATGCCCTCCACGAACTCCTCGTGCGCGAGCGGCCGCAGCACCCGCAGCGCGAGGTCCTGGGCCTGCTCGGCGAGCAGCCCCGTGGGCAGCCCGCGCTCGTCGCGGCCCACGAAGCCGCCGGGCACGTCGGGCACGTCCTCAAGGGAGGGGAAGCCCATGAGCGCGAACGCCGCCGTACTGGCGACGCCCATGTGGCCCGAGGTGTGCTGGAGCCAGACAGGGCGGCCTGCCGCGGCCTTGTCGAGCGCCTCGCGGTCGGGATGGGCGCCGCCCAGCTTGTTCTGGTCGTAGCCGCCGCCGCGGATCCACGCGCCGGCGGGGAACTCGGCGGCGCGCTCGGCGACCCGTGCGTACAGCTCGTCGAGGCTGGTCACGCGCACGTCCAGCTCGCGCAGCCGCTGGCCGCGCATGCTGAGGTGGTGGTGGGCGTCGTTGAAGCCGGGCACGACGGGAGCGCCGCCCAGGTCCACGACCGTCCCGGCGCTCGCGCCATCGAGCTCCTCGTCCAGCCCGGCGATCCGGCCGTGCAGCACACCCAGGCGGGTGGCGTACGGCCGGTCGCGGTCGAGCGTGGTGAAGCGGCCGTTGACGAACAGCGTGTCGAGACGCATCAGACCTCCAGGGGTTCCCGCGCGGCCGCCGCGCTCCTGCGCTGCAGGGCGGCCACGCAGGCCATGGTGAGCAGGATGATGACCAGGTACTGGGCGACGACCGCCCAGATGGTGCCGGTCGAGGTGAGCAGCGCCTGCGCGATCATCGGGGCGGTGCCGCCGATGAGGGCGCCGCACAGCTGGTACGCCAGCGAGATCCCGGTGTAGCGGACCCGCGCCGGGAACGCCTCGGCGAGGAACCCGGCCAGCGCCGCGTACGACATGCCGCCGAAGACGATGCTCAGCGCCAGCCCCAGCGTGGCGAGGACCGGCGAGCCGGTGCCGACCATGGCGAAGGTGATCGGCGTGCACACGATGAGCGCGGTGAACGCGATCAGCATGAAGCGGGCGGCGCCGTAGCGCTGGCCGAGCACCGCGCCGAGCGGCTGGGTGACGAACTGGGTGATCGCCACGATGAGCAGCACGTCCAGCATCGTGCTCTGGGCGATGCCGAGGTCGGTGGTGGCCCAGGACAGGATGAAGGTGTTGGTGAAGTACGCCGACGCGATGCCGACGCCGCTCGCGCCGATGCCGAGCAGCACCAGCGGCCACGCCGTGCGGAAGACCTCGGCGACCGGCAGCTTGGCCACCTCGCGCCGCTCCTGCATGCGGGTGAACTCCGGCGACTCCTCCACCCGCAGCCGGATGACCAGGCCCACCACCAGCAGCACGGCGGAGCACAGGAACGGGATGCGCCAGCCGTAGGACAGGAACGCGTCCTCGGGCAGCGTGCTGACCAGCGCGAACATGCCGGTGGCGAGGATCGACCCGGCGGGCGAGCCCTGCTGGGCGAAGGCGGCGTAGAAGATGCGCTTGGGCCCCGCGTGCTCGGCGGCGATCAGCACCGCGCCGCCCCACTCGCCGCCGACCGCGATGCCCTGCACCAGCCGCAGCGTCGCGAGCAGCACCGGCGCCAGCATGCCGACCTGCGCGTACGTGGGCAGCACGCCGACCAGCGTGGTGGCACCGCCCATCAGCAGCAGGGTGACGACGAGCGTGCGCTTGCGGCCGATGCGGTCGCCGAGGTGGCCGAAGACGACGCCGCCGAGCGGCCTGGCCAGGAACCCGACCCAGAAGGTGGCGAAGGAGGCCATCACGCCGGCGGCGGGGCTGACGTCGGGGAAGAACAGCCTGCTGAAGACGAGGGCGGAGGCGGTGCCGTAGATGTAGAAGTCGTACCACTCGATGGAGGTGCCGACGAAGGACGCGATGCCCGCGCCGCGGGCGGTGGTGGAGCTCATACGGGGGGATTCCTAAGCGAAGTGGTGGAGCTGGGCGAGCGGCACCTCGGTGGCGGGGGCCATGCTCGCCGCGGTGCCGTCCACGAGGACGGGCCCGGGTTCGCGCGGCACCTCGACCCGAGGAGTCGCCATATTTCGGCACATGTCGTGTCGGGTGAGGCCGCGGGCGTGCCGGATCGCCGCGTACCGCAGACCGCGCGGCAGGGCGTCCCTGCTGTCGGCCGAGTCGAGCGCGTCGTGCGCGACGAAGATCCGCGACAGCAGCGCGGGCGCGTCGCCGAGGCCGCCGAAGTACGGCCGGTAGACGCGCGGCTGGGTGAGCCGGGTGGAGCCCGACCCGCTGCCGGAGACGCCGTGCGCGACGAAACCACCCTTGATCACCAGCTCGGGCTTGCTGCCGAACCATCCCGGCTGCCAGAGCACGATGTCGGCGAGGCGGCCGGGCCGCAGCGTGCCGACCTCGTGGGCCAGGCCGTGCGCGACGGCCGGGTTGACGGTCAGCTTGGCCAGGTAGCGCAGGATCCGCGTGTTGTCTCCCACCGCTTCGCCGGCCCCGGCGGCCAGGGCGTTGAGGTGGGCGACCTGCCACGTACGCCGCACGGTCTCGGCCACCCGGCCCATCCCCATCGAGTCGGAGTTGACGATGCTGATCGCGCCGAGGTCGTGCAGCACGTTCTCGGCCGCGATGCCGTGCTCCCTGACCCGGCTGCGGGTCACCGCCACGTCGCTGTCGATGTGGTGGTTCTGCCGGTGCACGGTCATCGTCATCGGGAACAGCTCGCCCGCGGTGTTCGTGGTGTAGGGCAGCGTGGGGGTGGTGGAGGAGGGCAGCACGTGCGGTTCGGAGAGGATCTCCAGCAGGTCGGGATGCCCGCCGCCGCCCTCCACGTGGTACGCGTGCACGGTGCGCCCGCGCGTCGCCGCCACCGTGTCGGCCAGGTAGCCCGACTCGTTCATGGAGTCCGAGTGCAGCGCCACCGGCAGGTCCGCCTGCTCGGCCACGCCGAGGCAGGTGTCGATGACCCGCGGCGTCGCCCCGAAGTCCTCGTGGATCTTGAAGCCGCCGGCGCCCGCCAGCACCGCCTCCTCCAGCAGCCGCTGCGAACTGGACGAGCCCCTGGCCAGGAACGCCACGTTGAGCGGGGTGCCGCGCCAGGCGGCCATCAGCGTGTGCAGGTTGTGCGCCGGGTTGACGCCGACGTCCCAGACGCCGCCGAGTCCCATGCCGACCACGGTCGTCACGCCGGAGGCCAGCGCGGCGGGCGCGATCTCCGGCGAGGACAGGTGCACGTGCGAGTCCACGACGCCGGGCGTGGCGATCAGGCCCTCCCCCGGCACGATGGCCGTGTGCGAGTCGATGATCGCGCCCTCGACCGGCACGACCCGGCCGTCCTTGACGCCGATGTGCGTCTTGCGCACGCCGAGCACCGGGTCCATCAGCACGACCCCGGCGACCACCAGGTCCAGCGCGGACTCGCGGTCGCCGCGCGGGCTGGCCAGCAGCCCGTCGCGCAGCGTCTTGCCGCAGCCGCCGAGCAGCTCGTCGCCGTGCGGCACGTCGTCGGCCTCCACCTCGGCCCACAGGCAGGTGTCGCCGAGCCTGATCAGGTCACCGGTGGTCGGGCCGTAGATCGCGTTGTACGTCTCGCGCCTCATGACGTGATGACCTCCACCTCGACGGTCTCGCCCGGCGGGAAGGCGGTGGCCGTGCCGGCGGGGATGGCGAGCCTGAGCCCCTCCGGCTCCCTGTCGAAGGACAGCGCCGCGTTGACCTCGCCCAGCGGGAAGTGCGAGGAGACGTAGACCGTGCGCTCGCCCCGGTTGGTGACGCGCAGGGTGCCGCGCTCGCGGCCGGCGTTCAGCTCGACCTCGCGCGGCAGCGGCCGGACCGCGCCGGGTCCGTCCTGCTCCGGCGGGCCGATCGGGGCGTCCACGGCCACCAGCGCGGTGCCGTTCGGGAACAGGGCCTCGACCTGGACGTGGGTGACGAGCGCGGGGACGCCGTCCATCACGTCGCCCGGGCCGAGCACGGCCTTGGCGCCCTCGATGACCTCGGGCAGCGTGGCGCCGTCCCAGGCCAGTTCGAGTATCTCGTCGCAGATCAGGGCGATGGCCTCGGGGGCGTTGAGCCTGCGCCCTCGGGCGCGGCGGCGGCGGGCGAGCTCGGCGAGCGTGAAGATGGTCAGCCGCTCCTGCTCGCGAGGTGTCAGATGCAACGTCCAACCTCCCTTTCGCTCACGCTATGGCGAGGTCAGGGGGCCGACCAACGGCGATACGGTGCGTAAATGCGCGGCTAGATTGTGCATGTGACCAATGACGTGCTGGTCCGGCTGGCCAGGCGGTGCCTGGAGAGCTACGAGGACCTCATCGACGACTGGGCCGAGCAGGTCATGGCGATGGAGCCGTACGCGCGGGGCCTGGTCAGCCGCGAGGAGGTGCGCGAGGGGGCCAGGGTCGGGTTCGAGCTGATCCTGCGCCACCTGGCCGAGGGCAGGGTGCCGCCCGAGCAGCGCCCGCACTCCGAAAAGCTGGGCGAGCGGCGGGCCGGGCAGGGCGTGCCGCTGGAGTCGCTGCTGGCGGCGGCCCGGCTGGACGCCCGCGCGCTTTGGCACGGGCTGGTCGGGCTGGCCGCGCCCGGGGACGTCCCGGCGCTGCTCGAAGGGGCCAACCTGGTGTGGGAGGCGGTCGAGCAGCACAACACCGGCCTCATGACCGGCTACCAGCGGGCCGTGCTGGAGATGGGCAGGCAGCAGGAGGACGAGCGGCGCACGTGGTTCGCCCGGCTGATGGACAACGACGGGCGCAACCCCGACGTGGTCCGCGACGTGGGCCGGGTGCTCGGCTTCGACGTGCCCGCGCCGTTCGTGGCCGTCGTGGCGGCGCCCGCGTCGGGGGCGGCGCTGCGGGTGGCGGCGGGCGGGATGAGCGGGCTCGGGCTGCGTACGCACCGTCACGAGTCGCCGTCGGGCGACATCCTCGTCGTGCAACTGCCCTCCCGGGTGCCCGACCCGGAACGCCTGGTGCTCGACGCGCTCGCGCACGTGGCGTGCGGCCTGTCGCCGCGGGTGACGGGGCTGGCCTGGGTGCCCCACGCGGTGCGCCTGGCCTCGGCCACGGTCAGGGCCGGCGGCGCGGCGCCCGCGGGGCCGATGCGGCTGGAGGACCGGTGGCTGGAGGTGTTCGTCGCGCACAGCCCCGAGCTGGCCGCCGAGCTGGCGGAGCGGGTGCTGGGCCCGCTGGAGTCGATCGGCGCGGTGGAGCGGGAGCGGCTGCTGGAGACCGTACGCGTGCATCTGGCGGGCGACGGCTCGATCGCCGACACGGCCGCGGCGCTCTACTGCCACCGCAACACCGTCCAGCACCGCTTCGCCCGCTTCCGTGAGCTGACCGGCCGCGACGTGCGCGTGCCGGGGGACGCCGCCGTGGTGGCGCTGGCGCTGCGCGTCCGGGTGTGAGCGCATGAGAAGGGCCGGTCACACGGGCCGGCCCGGGTCTCATCGCCTCCTCGTCATGCTCATGCCGAGCGCGACCAGGCCGCAGATGAGGATGATCGCGCCGACGATCACGTTGGTGGTGATCGTGGTCGGCGTGTCCGCCTCTCCCCTGATCAGCCAGGGCGCCAGGATGGTCCACAGCCCGATGAGGGGCGCGACCCACGCGATCCCGTGCGTGCGCCCGTACGCCGAGCTGAAGCCCAGCGCGAGCACGGCCACGGCCAGCCCCGTGATCAGGTTGTTCATGGTCAATGACGTTATGCCGGTGAATCCGATGATCCACGGCGACAGCGCCAGGAACAGCCCGGCCACCAAGGTCAGCCCGTCCGCCAGCTGAACGGCCGGCTTGGCCGCGGCCACATCGTACTTCTCGCGCATGCTGATGATGTCGGGATGCCGCTCCATTTCGCGGGTCATCAGGGACATCACCTCCCCCGTTGCGAGCGGCGGGAGCCCTTCCCGTCGCCGCTCCCCACTACCCGGATTGAGGCCGGTCATACCTGCGGTTTGCCTGGTCAGAGGGTGGGAAACGACAAGGAGCCGACAGGAGGGGGGCGCTCGTGACAGCGGTCGACGCCATCGGGGGACACGCCCGTGAGAGAACCGGCGGGCCGGCGCCCGCGCTGCCCGCGCCGCGCGGGCCCGTCACCGCGCTGCTGTTCCGCCGCTTGGCCGGGGCACCCGACGGGCGGGCGCTGCACCTCGACGTGACCGGCGCCGACCTCGGCGACGCCGACTTCCAGCTCGCCCTGTTCGCCTGTTACGAGCTGCACTACCGGGGGTTCGCCGGGGTGGACGAGCGCTGGGAGTGGGATCCCGCGCTGCTGGCCGCCCGGGCCGTGCTGGAACGGCACTTCGAGGAACTGCTGGCGCGCGACGTCCCCATGCCGCCTCTGGAGGGGCCGCGGGACGTGCGGCGGGTGCTCACCGCGCTCGCCGCCGACGATCGCGGGCCGTCGGTGGCGGCGTTCCTGGCGCAGCGGGCCGGCCGCGAGCAGTTCCGCGAGTTCGTCGTGCACCGCTCGATCTACCACCTCAAGGAGGCCGACCCGCACACGTGGGCGATCCCGCGCCTGGCGGGCGGGCCCAAGGCGGCGCTGGTGGAGATCCAGGCCGACGAGTACGGCGGCGGCCGCACCGAGCGCATGCACTCCGAGCTGTTCCGCGCCACCATGCGCGGCCTCGGCCTCGACGACTCCTACGGCGCCTACCTCGGCCGCGTCCCCGGCATCACGCTGGCCATCTCGAACGCCATGTCGCTGTTCGGCCTGCACCGGCGGCGGCGCGGCGCACTCGCCGGGCACCTGGCGGCGCTGGAGATGACGTCCTCGCTGCCCAACCGGCGCTACGCGCAGGGGCTGCGGCGGCTCGGCGGCGACGCCGACACCGCGCGCTTCTACGACGAGCACGTCCAGGCGGACGCCGTGCACGAGCAGATCGCCGCCCACGACCTGTGCGCCGCCCTGGCCGCCGACGAGCCCGCCCTCGCCGGTGACATCGTCTTCGGCGCGGCCTGCGCGCTGGAGCTGGAGCGGTTGTGGGCGGGGTACGTGCTCACACGCTGGGAGCGCGGCGACACCTCCCTGTCCCGCCGCCCCTGACCCCGACCACCACGCGTTTCTCAGCCGGGCAGGCGGTACACCGACACGTGGTTGGTGCTGTCGTCGGTGAAGGGGCTGCGGGTCCAGTCGGCCCAGCGGTGCTCGCGCTCCATCCCCGCCAGCTGCGCCATCAGGTCCAGCTCGGCGGGCCAGGCGTAGCGGTGGTTGGCGGGCAGGAGGCGGACGCCGCCGGCGGTGAGCCGTACCTTGGTGGTGGCCATGAGCTGCTCGGCGGGCGAGATGCGGGCGGCCTCGGCGAGCACGACGTCCTCGCTCAGCGACAGCAGCCGCAGCGCGGAGCCGCGGCGGAAGGCGCCGGGGTCGGGCACCCACGCCTCCACCACGAACCTGCCGCCCGGCCGCAGGTGCGCGGCGGCGTTGCGGAAGCAGGCGACCTGCGCGGCCTGCGAGGGCAGCGCGTAGATGGTGTTCGTGGTGAGCGCCACCAGCGCGTACTCGCCCTCGACCCGCGTCGCCGAGAAGTCACCCACGGTGACCGGGATGTTCTCGCCGCCCGGCTTCTCGCGCAGGATCTCCACCATCTCCGGCGAGCCGTCGATGCCGGCCACCTGGTGCCCCCGCTCGGCCATCGGCACCGCCAGCCGGCCCGTCCCGATGCCGAACTCCAGCACGGGGCCGCCCTCGGCGAGCAGGCACAGCTGCTCGACGGTCGCCTCGGTCGGCAGGTTCCCGACGGTGACGTCGTAGATGTCGGCGATGCCGCGCCCGTACGCGGCCGGGTCGAACGCCGTCGTCATCGCCGCTCCCCCGCCCGGTTCCCGCCCGTCACACTCTGCTCACGTAGCTTCACGGCGGCAGTGCTACCCCGCAGGTCAGGGATCATTCCGGCATACCGCCGTGGCTCACGGGAACGTGGGGGGAATGTCGCAACACGGGGATGACGGGGACGATGTGGCCGCCGCGGTGACCGTGACGCCGTGCGAGGACGGGCCGCTGCTGGTCAGGGGGCCGTTCCGGCTGGTCACTCAGGACGGCGTGCCGATTCCCGCCGGACGTTCGACGGTCGCGCTGTGCCGGTGCGGGCGCTCGGCGGTCAAGCCGTTCTGCGACGGCTCGCACAAGGTCGCCGGGTTCCGGGCGGCGAGCGAGCCGGACCCGCCGGCCTGACGGTTCCTGCGCAGCCACCGTACGGAGTGGGCCGCCCGCCGCAGCCTGCGCCCCGCGTACGGGACGCCGCCCCGCAGCGCGGCGCACACGGCGAGCCAGCCGCAGGTGGCCCGCTCCAGCACCCACACGGGCGCGAACAGCGCCGACGTGCCGGGGAAGACGTGCCGTCCGCCCGCCCTGCGCCGCCCCGTCTCCGCCAGCGCGACGGCCAGCGCGGCGGCCGCCACCGGAGGCGCCCACCTGCCCCGCGACAGGCACCAGGCCAGCGCGGGCAGCACCGGCAGGAACACCGCCAGCCGGCCCGGCTGCGCCAGATCGTCGTAGGCCTGGCGGACCCGCTGGTTCCAGAAGCGGGCCTCGTCGGGCGGGAGCCGCCGCACGTACAGGTCGAGGGGGCGCAGCTCCCTGCCGCCGTGGGCGCGTACCGTGCGGATCAGCTCGAGGTTCTCGAACAGCACGTCGCCGTCGTAGCCGCCCATGCGCTCGAAGAACGCGCGGCGCACGCCGAACGTGCCGGGGTAGTCGGCGCCGAAGCTGCGGTTGAGCAGGGTGCGCGCGGTGTCCCAGCGGGCGTGCCAGGGCAGCTCGGTGAAGTGGTTCTGGGGGCGTACGAGGTCGGCGGCGATCAGCAGCGTGTCGATCCTGGCGAGCGTGTCACGGTCGTGGCGTACGTCGTCGTCGGCGATGACCACGTGCGGGGCGCGGGCCAGCCGCATGCCGGTGAGCACGCCGTTGACCTTGCCGTTGGCGTGGCGCAGGTCGGCGGCCGGGCGGACGTGCATGACCAGGCCGCGCCAGGCTTCGGCGTGCCGCTCGTACAGCGGGGGCGGCGAGCCGTCGACGACGATGACCGCGCCCACGTGGCGGGCCAGCGTGCGCAGGTAGGCGGTCAGCTCGTCCAGGCCGCGGTCGTCCTCCCAGCGCAGCGGGAGCACGTAGTCCATCATGGGCGGCGGCTGCCCGGGGAAGATCGGGTTAAACGGGCGATGACCTGCGCCTACCTGGCCAGGCGGCCGAGCAGCGCGGCCGCCGCCGTGATGCCGGCCGCGGCGGCCACCGCCAGCACCGCGAAGTCCAGCGGCAGGTGCGCGGGGACGCCGAGCAGCAGCCCGCGCAGCGCGTCCACCTCGTAGCTGAGCGGGTTGACCGCGCTGACCACCCGCAGCCATTCCGGCATCGAGGTCGTCGGGTAGAGGGCGTTGGAGGCGAAGAACAGCGGCATCGTGATGGCCTGGCCGAAGCCCATCAGCCGGTCGCGCGTACGGACGATGCCGGCGATCGTCACCGACAGGCAGGCGAAGAACGCCGAGCCGAGCAGCACCGCCGCCATCACGCCGAGCAGGCGCAGCGGGTGCCAGGACAGGTGCACGCCGAGCAGCGCGGCGATGACCACGACCACGACCGCCTGCACGATGGCCTTCACCCCTGCCGCGAACGCCTTCCCCGCCACCAGCGCCGCCCTGGGCGTCGGCGTGACCAGGAGCTTGGTCAGCACGCCTGAGTCGCGTTCCCAGATGATGTGGATGCCGTAGAAGATGGCGATGAACATCGTGGACTGCGCGATGATCCCCGGCGCCAGATAGTCGCGGTAGGGGATGCCGCCGGTCGGGATCACGTTGATGCGGGTGAACGTCTCGCCGAAGACCAGCAGCCACAGCGCGGGCTGGACGGCGCGGGTGTAGAGCTCCGTACGGTCGTGGCGCAGCTTCTGCAGCTCCACCACGCACATGGCGGCCACCCTGGCCTGGACGACTCGCCAGGCGGGCCGGTCCTGCGCCGGCGCGGGCAGCAGGACCGCCGCCGCGCCGTCAGCCGACGCGGGAGGCGGTGTTGCGGGTACGGCGGACATCGCGGAACTCCCCTCCCTCGTCGAGACCGCTGCCGGCGACGTCGCGGAAGACGTCCTCCAGGGTCGGCGTGCTGTCGTCGCCGCGCCGGGCGCGCAGGTCGTCGGTCAGTTCGCGCGGCGTGCCCAGGGCGCGGATCCCGCCCTGGTGCATGAGGGCCACGCGCTCGCAGTACTGGTCGGCCTCGTCCATGTAGTGGGTGGTGACCAGGACGGTCATGCCGGTCGCGGCGCGTACGGCCATGATGTGCTCCCACACGACCGTGCGGGCGATGGGGTCGAGGCCGATCGTGGGCTCGTCGAGTATGAGCAGGCGGGGCGCGCTGACCAGGGCCTGGGCCAGCTCCAGGCGGCGTACCATGCCGCCCGAGTAGGTCTTCGCCAGCCGGTCGGCGGCGTCGGTGAGGCCGACCGCCTCCAGTGCCTGGGCGACCCGCGCCCGCCGCTCGCGTCTGGGGACGTCGAAGACGCGCGCGAAGAGCGAGACGTTCTCCCTGCCGGTCAGCCCTGAGTCGGCCGAGAGCTGCTGCGGGACGTACCCGAGCAGGCGCCGCACCCGCATCCGGTCGGCGGCCACGTCCAGCCCGAACACCCGCGCCATGCCCTTGGGCACGGGCAGCAGCGTCGTCACGCATCTGATCGCCGTCGTCTTCCCCGCACCGTTGGGCCCGAGCAGCCCGAACACCTCCCCTGCGCGCACGGTCAGGTCGAGCCCGTCCACGGCGACGGACTCGCCGAACGCGTACCGCAACCCGGTGCACGCGACCGCCGCCTCCTCACGTCGCGGATGGCCGGGCGCATGACCCGCTCGGCCGTCCGGGACGCCGTCGCGGGCGGCCTCGGTGGGCGTCATTTCGCGGTCACCTCCTCTTCCTGCTCTTCCTGCAGGCCGGCGGCCAGGCGGCGCAGCGCCGGGAGCGCCGCCTCCAGCGCGGCCCTGTCCTCCTCGGGGAGCCGGGCGAGGTGCTCGCGGACGAGCGCCGTGCGGCGTTCCTGCCAGGCCCGCAGGCGCGCCTCGCCGTCCGGGGTGGGCAGCAGCCTGGCGGACCTGCGGTCGTCGCTGCGTACCTCGCGGTGCAGCAGCCCGGCCCCGCTGAGCTGGTTGACCAGCGTGGAGACCGAGTTGCCCGCCAGATAAAGCTCCTTGGCCGCTGCCGACACGCTGATGCCGGGGTGGTCAGCGACCAGGCGCAGCAGCTCGACCTGGGCGCCACGCAGCCGCGGCCCGGTCAGGCCCTGACGCAGGCGGCGCCGGATCAGCCGGTTGAGCCCGAGCAGCACGCCGGCGAACGCACTGGGCAGATCCTCCTCTGTCCTCATGCCCGAAATGTTAGCTCTGCTTACGATGTAATGGGAAATTTCCAGCTCAAGGGATGTTTGTCGGCGGCTTACCGTGTTTCGTGGTCGAGCGGGCTCGTGCGCGGGCATAGCCTTACCCCATGGTGCGCTTCGCTGTCGGGCTGCCGAACGTCGGCGAGTTCGGAGACCCCACGCTGCTGACCGAGCTGGGCGTCGCCGCCGAGGAACACGGCTGGGACGCGGTCTACCTCTGGGACCACCTGCTCTACCACGACGCGAGCTGGCCGGTCGCGAACCCGGTGGTGGCGCTGTCCGCCATCGCCGCCCGCACGCAGCGCGTCCGCCTCGGCATCCTGATGACCGCTCTCCCCCGGCGCCGCGTGCAGACCGTCGCCAAGGAGACCGCCTCACTCGACCGCCTCTCCGGCGGCCGGCTCGTCTTCGGCGCGGGGCTGGGCTCGATCGACGAGGAGTACACCGACTTCGGCGAGGACCCCGACCTGAAGGTCCGCGCCGCCAAGCTCGACCAGGGCCTGGACGACCTGACCCACCTCTGGGAGCGGCTGCCGCCGGCTCCCGTGCAGCGGCCCCGCATCCCGATCTGGTGCCCCGGCCGCTGGCCCACGCGGGCCGGTTTCCGCCGTGCGGCCCGCTGGGACGGCGCCATGCCGACCTTCCGCGACTACGGCCACGACCTCCCGCCGGTGCCGGTGGCCGAGTTCGCCCGCGTGGTCGACTTCCTGGGCGAGGAGCGCGGCTCACTGGACGGCTTCGACATCGCCCTGGAGGGCCGCGCCGCCGACGGCCTCGTCGAGGGCTACGCGGAGGCGGGCATGACGTGGTGGGTGGAGGCGATGGGCTGGTGGCGCGGCGGTGTCGCCGACGCCCGCAAGACGATCGCCGCCGGCCCGCCCCGCTGACTCATCGGCCTTCCCCCTCAAACCGCAGAAGACCGCGCCGCCGGACCGGCGGCTTCCCCCCTCAGTGCGAAAGGCCGCCACCGAAACGGCGGTCGACCCCGGGCATGGACAGCGCTGTGGCGCGGCGGCTTTCGCAGCCGTCGCGCCACAGGGTTCAGAGGGAGGTCAGCCTGCGCTGCAGGAGACCGAGGGCCAGGTCCAGTTGCCGTTGTGCTGGATGGTCACGCCCCAGTTGTTGCCGCTGCCGTTCGGGCGGGCGGTGAGCACTTGCGAGCTCGGGTAGCTGGCGGTGATGTTCCAGGTGGACAGGACGCGGGCCGGGGAGGGCACGTTCATCGTGACGGTCCAGTTGCTGGAGCCGCTGACCGAGACGTTGAGGTTGTAGCGGTCGCTCCACTGCTGGCCGGCGGAGAGGGTCGCGGTGCAGCCACCGCCACCGCCGCCACCTCCGCCGCCACCGCCGCCTCCACCACCGCCACCGCCGCCGCCCCCGCCGGAGCCGCCGATGGTGATGTTGGAGTTGCCGCTGCTCTGGTAGCCCTCGGTGGCGAGGATCATGTAGTCGTGGTTGCCCAGATTCATGCCTGCGCGGGCCCAGGCGTCGAAGTGGTTGCCGGCGGTGATGGTGCCGCCCGTCCGCTTCTGCTGCCTGACGCTCCAGAACTGGTCGAAGGTCCTGGTGCCCTCGATGGACGGAGCGTTGTAGCGGGTCGTCTGGTAGATGTCGTACGTCCCGCCGTCGGTGGTCACGGTGCCCCGGTAGTTACCGGTGGGCCGGTACGTGCCCCAGTTGTCGACGATGTAGTACTCGATGAGCGGGTTCCTGGTCCAGCCGTACAGGGTCAGGTACGCGTTCCCCGACGGGTTGAAGCTGCCCGAGTACGACACGCTCCTGCGCCCGCCGGTCGACCAGCCCTTGCCGGCGACGAAGTTGCCGGTGTTGCGCCAGGACGTGCTGTAGTTCCCGCCGGAGCCGAGCTCCATGGAGACGGTGCCCTGGGCGTCGGTCCAGAAGGAGTAGAAGTAGCCGTTGTTGTTGCCGGTCTGGTTCGTCGTGATGGCGGCGTGGGCGATGCCGGGGAGCATCGCGACGGCCAGCGCCACGACGATGGCGCCCGCGCGGGCGATGAACCGCCGTGCGCGGCCGCGTCTGCGGCCCGGCGGGTAGGGGGGTGCGCCGTTCATGGGGTGCTTCCTCCTCGCGTGATGACGGCGGGGATGCGGGCGGCGTGGTACGCGCCCGATGGCCGAGGTGGCCCCGATCGAACGTGGTGAAGCCGAGTGCCCGCCGAAAATATCGGTGGACTGGCGAAAGTATCGGCCCGCTTTCCGGCACCTGTCAACGGCCTCTTGCGCGAAGTGAAGACCCCTTTACCACACTGACGCTGGAAGCTGCGGAAATAAGGCTGTCAAGCGTCAATGAAACTTTCGTGCGCACCCCGAAACACTTAGCCGACGTCGGCCGCCGCCCGGATGGTCTCCAGTGCACGATCGACGTGACGGGCGTGGGTGCGGAAGCTCAGCACGCACAGCCGCAGATACAGCCGTCCCTGGACGTTCGTGCTGCTCAGGTAGATCTGGCCGCCGTCGTTGATCTCCTGGAGCAGCCGCCGGTTGCGCTCGTCGTCGCCGTCGCGCAGCCGGAACACCACCACGGTCAGGTCGGGCCGCCACGGCACGGAGAAGCGGGGATCGGCGGCCAGCTCGCGGTGCACGACGGCGGCGAGGTCGAGCTTCTCCTCCAGCTCGCAGGTGAAGGCGTCCACGCCGTGCAGGTGCAGCGGCAGCCACAGCCGCAGCCCGCGGAACTCCCTGGTCAGCTCGACGCCGAGGTTGGCGAAGTCGGGCAGGCCGTCCATCGCGGCGAGGTCCTGGAGATAGTCGCCGCCGTCGGCGTGCGCGGCGTGCAGCGTGGCGGGGTCGCGGACGAGCAGCACGCCGGTCCCGTACGGCAGGAACATGCTCTTGTGCGGGTCGAGGGCGATGGAGTCGGCCCGTTCCATGCCGGTGAGGAGCGGCCGGCCGCGCTCGGTGAGCTGGAAGCCGCCGCCGTAGGCCGCGTCCACGTGGAACCACAGCCCCTCGCGGGCGGCCAGGTCCGCCGCCTCGGGCAGGGGGTCGATGGTGCCGGTGCCGGTGGTGCCCGCCGTGCCCGCCAGCAGGAACGGCCGCAGTCCCTTGGCCCGGTCGGCGGCGATCAGCCCGGCGGCGGCGCGTACGTCCATGCGCAGGTCATCGGTCATGGGCACCTCGCGCACGGCGGCGGCGGGCAGGCCGCAGATGCGGGCGGCCTTGGCCACGCAGTGGTGGGTGTGGCCGGTGACGTACAGGGTGGCGCCGCTCAGGTCGTCGCCCAGCCGGCTCTGGCGGGCGGCCAGCACCGCCGACAGGGTGGCCGTCGAGCCGCCGCTGGTGGTGACGCCGCCCGCGCCGGGCGGCAGCCCGAACTGCCCGCACAACCAGGTGAGCACGCCGTGTTCCATGGCGACCAGCGCGGGCGACATCTGGGCCAGACCCGTGTACCGGTTGGCGGCGTTGGCGAGCAGCTCCGCCAGCGCCGCCGAGTACAGCCCGCCGGCCGGGAAATACGCGAGGTAACCGGGGCCCGCGGTGTTGACGCCCTGCCCGGCCGCCCGCAGGAACGTCTCCGCCAGCTCCCCGAAGTGGCCCGGGCCCGCGGCGGGCGGGCGGCGCAGGCGCTCCGCCAGGCCGTCGGGCGGCGAGTAGTCGCTGGCGGGCGACTTCTCCAGGGTGTCGAGCCAGTCGGCCAGCATGTCCACGGCCTGCCGGCCGAGTGCCGCCATGTCGGGGCGGTTCAGATCGAGTTCCGTCATGCCCGGCACCCTAGAAGAAGTCGGGCAAACGGGGATTGGACGTACCGGGCGTGCACCAGGTCGAGCCCGCCCAGACCGGGACGACGCCGGTGATGCGCGGAGTCGACGGCGCCCATGGCGTCTCCTCCGGTGATCGTTCATACCCTCCTGCAACTTTTGCACAGTGCCATGAACGGCCTCGCCTCCGGCGGCGTACCTCATGATGACGGCCGTCTCAGGCCGGGGAAGGGGACGATGATCATGGGACCCCGACGCGTACTCGTCGTCTGCGCGACCACCGTGCTCCTGCCGGTGTCGGCGTGCGCCGGCTACACACCGACGCCCGCCGCGGACGGCGCCAACACGGCCGCGCTCGCCGAGGTGGCGAGCGAGTCGCCGTTTCCCGACGAGGAACCCTCCGAGTCCTCCGCCCCGCCCGCGGAGGACGAGGACGAGGGGGTCTGGGAGACGAAGTGGGGGCCGGTGTCGAAGATCGACAGGGAGCTCATCCGCAAGGTACGCCTGGCCAGCCTCTGGGAGATGCCGATGGCGCAGGACGCCGTGCAGCGCGCCACCACGGCCAAGGTCAGGCAGGTGAGCGAGACGATCGCGAGCCAGCACCACACCCTGGACCGGCAGGTGCGCGAGGTGGCCTCGAAGCTGGAGATCACGCTGCCGGTGAAGCCCACCGAGCAGCAGCAGAGCTGGATGAGCGACATCTCCGGCAGCAACGGCTCCGCCTACGACGCCACGTACATCAAGTGGCTGCGCCTGGCGCACGGCCAGATCTTCGGCTTGATCGGCCAGGTGCGCGGCAGCACCCAGAACACGCTGGTCCGCCGCTTCGCCGAGCAGTGCAACGCGGCCGTGCTGAACCACCAGCGCCTGCTGGAGAGCACGGGCCTGACCACCCCGGAGAGCTTCCCCGACCCGGCCGCCTGACCTGACCTGACCTGACCAGACCAGACCTGACCTGACCTGACCAGACCGGGGCTGCGGGGTCAGACGTCCTGCCAGCCCAGCGGCCGGGGCGCGGTCTCCGCGGACTCGCCGCCCGCCTCGTTGAAGGCGTTCATGGCGGAGATGAGCGCGCGGCGCTGCTCGGCCGACATGCGGGCGACGATGGCGCCGATCTCGGTACGGCGGCGCTCCATCACCTGGTCGACGATGCGCCGCCCCTCGGTGGTCAGCCGCATCAGGCTCTCGCGCCGGTTGTGCGGGTTGACCTCGCGCACCACCAGCCCGGCGGCCATCAGACGGTCCGCCATGCGCATGGCGGTGGAGGAGTTGACGCCGAGCAGGTCGGCCATGGTGACGAGTTTGGTCTCGCCGTGCCCGGCCAGCACCACCATCATCCGGAACTGCGGCAGCGTGATGCGGTCCTCGACCGCGCCGAGCGACCGGGCGGCGACGGCGACGAGCAGCCGCGACCCGCTCAGCACGGCCGTGACGACCGCCGACAGATCATCGTCCCCATCATCAGCAGATTTCCCGCTGATCGCGGACATGTCACCCATGACCACAGTTGTACCGCGCTACCCCTCCTGCCGGGCGCCGGCCCCCTCACAGGAGCTGAACGGCACCCCCGGGCATTCCCGCTCCCCCGTCGTCAGCAGCAGCACGATCCCCATCATGAAGATCGCGCAGGTGAGCAGCATCAGCATCAGCCAGACGTGCACCGCCGACCTGCGCCGCAGGGAAGAGCCACAAGAGCCGGAGAGCAGCGCGTCCAGCTCGGGCTCGTCGAGCGCCAGCCGCTTCTCCAGGTCCTCCAGTGCCCGCCGCTCTTCCCGGGAAAGCCCCATCCCTCACGCCTCATCTCCTCGGCGGCCATTCCGCGGCACCCAGGACACGCCCCCGTGTACCTCCCCGCATCTCGACGACCATTTCAGCCGGACGGCCTGAGGAGACCAAGCGAACCTTGCATACTGCAACAAACCTGTGATGCGGGCCTGCCTGCGAGGAGTCAGGCGGACACGGACCGCACAGGGGACGCGGCGGGGCGGCGGCGCGGCCGCCATGAGCTCACCAGGGCGAGGGCGAGCAGCAGCTCGGCCAGGTCCCCGCCGTAGTACATGATCTCGGCGGCGCCGCGCCGCTGCTCGGCCGGTACGGGCAGATCTACGGCGAGGCCGGCGTACATGAGCTGGGACAGCCCGGCGTGCACGGCGATCGCGACGCCCAGCACGACCAGCCGCACCGGTACGGACGGCCGCCGCGGCGCCGGGTCGGGACCGGCGATCACCCACGCGAACAGGCAGCCGGACAGCAGGAAGTGCAGGTGGACGGCCTCGTGCAGCCAGGGGTTCGTGAGGGTCTGCCGGTAGAGCGGCGTGCAGTACAGCACCACCATCCCGCCCACGCTGAGCAGCAGCGCGACGACGGGATCGGCGACGAGGCGCACCGAGCGCAGCAGCGCCGTGAGCCGGCGGGCGCGGGCGGCCGGCAGCGTACGCAGCAGCAGCGTCACCGGCGCGCCCAGCACCAGGCCGAGCGGCGCCAGCATGCCGATGAGCAGGTGCTGCAGCATGTGGCCGCGGAAGTCGTGCGCGGCCAGCTCGGCGACGGGCCCGGCCAGGGCCGCGGCGACGAGAGCGAGACCGGCCAGGAAGGCAGCGGAACGCCACGGGCTCCACTTCCCGCGGCCCGCCAGAGCCAGATAGGCGGCCGCCGGGAGCAGGAGCAGCAGCACCGTGCCGTCGACGTGGTGGTGGTGGCTCACCGCGGGGCCTGGCAGAGGTCGAGCGTGTCGGCGCCGCGCCGCAGCGCCCACCCCCCGGCCACCAGGATCACTCCGAGCGCCAGGAACCCGAGGTCCCACGCCAGCTGGTACGGCCCCGTACGGACGTGGTGGATGCCCAGCAGGTGATGGTCGATCACGCCTTCGACCAGGTTGAACAGCCCCCACCCCGACAGGATCCAGCCCCACAGCGCCCGCGAGCGCCACACCCGCCCGCGCGAGGCGGTCACACGGGAGTAGAGCAGGCCGATCCCGACGAGCACGGCCAGCCAGGTCACGGTGTGGAACAGGCCGTCCCACACCGTGTTCATCCGCAGCCCAGGCACGGTGTCGACCGGGTAATGACGCACCCCGATGCGGTCGGTGTCGGTGCTGCTCAGCATGTGGTGCCACTGCAGCAGCTGATGCAGCAGGATGCCGTCGACGAAGCCGCCCAGCCCGATCCCCAGGATCGTGCCGGGCAGGCCGATTCCCTTGGGGGCCGCCATGATCAGGGGTTCTTGCCCATGGCCTGGCGGACGACGTCGCGGACGCGGTCCATCATCGCGATCGGCGTGCCCATGAGCACGTTCTTGGTGGCCGACTCGGTGCCGGGATGCGGGTGGGTGGGCGCCATGGCCTCGGCGGCCTTGACGCCGGCGGCCATGCTGCGCCGCTCGGCCTCGGTGGTGTGGGCGATGAGCTTGTTGAACTCGTAGCGCTCCTCGGCGCGGGCGTGCGCCTCGACGGCGCCGCGCAGCATCAGCAGGTTCTCCATGAAGTCGGGTGCGTCGGGGCCGGCCTGGTCCATGGCGGACAGCATCTCCTTGGCCTGGTTCTCCTCGGCCAGCCGGTCCTCCACCACGCCCTCGCCGCCGTCGATCTTGCCCCGCGCGTACGGGTGCACGATCTCCTCCTCGGCGGTCTCGTGCACGGCGAGCATGCGCACCAGCCGGGTGAACGCCTCTCCGCGCTGGTCGGCGGGGGCCTGCTCGACCTCGTCGAACAGGTTCCTGATCATCCCGTGCTGAGCGACCAGCAACTCGATGACGTCCGTCTCGGCCATCTTCTCCGGCGCCGTCTTCGTCATGTCTCTCCTCCTTCGAAGTACGGGGCTGCCTACCCCGGGCGCGGCCGGACACGCTCAAGAGGCGAACGGATTAACCAACGCGGGGCTTCGGCGTAACGGGCGCCGAGATTGCACCGGGACGCCCCGGGTAGGCGGGCACATCGCATGTTCCCGACCGCGAAGGAGCGGACGCACATGACTTTCAACCCACTGCGCGAGCGCGGCATCCCCTTGGACAAGCAGCTGCGCAACTGGCGGGAGCTGAACGTCACGCCGACCGATCCCGATCACGCCGACCCGTACACGCGGTGCCGCATCATCGCCATGAACGGCATCGAGGTCGAGGCGATCATGTTCAGCCACCACCTGGCCCGGCACTGTCCGGACGTGGAGATCAAGCAGCAGCTGGCCCGGGTGCGCTACATCGAGGCGCAGCAGCAGAAGGTGGTCAACTGGCTGCTGCCCGGTCTCGCCTCGGTGCTGGAGACGACGATCGCGTACGAGCAGGTCGCGGTGGACCTCACCGCCTGGGTCGCCCGCATGGAGCCCGACCCGTACCTGCAGCAGGCGTACCAGTTCGGCGTCCTGGAGGACTTCGACCACCTCTACCGGTATTCGAACCTGTACGAGATGATCGAGCACCGCAAGGCCGAGAAGATCGTCGACCAGCTCACCGAGGTCATGCCGGGCCGGCCGACGTTCATGCACCACCGTGATCCGGTGGACAACGTGCGCGAGCCGTACGACCGGACCAAGACGCCCCCGATCTCGAAGCTGCACGCGCTGACCATCATGGCGGCCGAGCAGCAGACGATGAACTTCTACATGAACGTCGGCCCGACCTACATGGAGCCGATCGCCCGCCAGCTCTACCAGGAGATCGGCCTCATCGAGGAAGAGCACGTCACCCACTACGAGTCGCTCGTCGACCCCGGCGAGAGCTGGTGGGAGATGCTGCTCAACCACGAGTACAACGAGTGCTACCTGTACCACTCGTTCATGGAGACCGAGTCCGACCCCAAGGTGAAGAACATCTGGGAGCTCCACCTCAACATGGAGCTGGAGCACCTGCGACTGGCCGCCGAGCTGTTCAAGAAGCACGACGGCCGCGACCCCGAGCAGGTCCTCGCGCCCGAACTGCCGGCCCCGGTGACGTTCGAGCCGAACAAGGCGTACCTGCGCGAGCTGATCGCGACCCAGATCGACTACACCACCCTGGGCACCGGCTACGTCCAGGAGGCCCACGAGCGCTTCGAGAAGATGCAGGAAGCGATCATGGGCGGCGAGAAGGCCCCCTCGGAGCGGGTCATCGACGACAACCGCGCCAAGAACGGCCGCGAGTACCGGCTGCAGACCGAGGGCGAGCACCCGGTCCACAGCCTCGCCGCCAACCGCTGACCGGCGCCCGGCCCCCGCAGGCCGGCCGGTCACGCGGGGGCCGGGTCAGGTCAGCTCCTTGTCCTTCGTCTCGGGCATGGTGGCGTAGACGATCACGCCGATCAGCGCCGCACCGGCCACGTAGATCCACACCAGGTCGCGGTGGCCGTTGGCGCTGAGCCAGGTGGTGACGTACGGGGCGGTGCCGCCGAAGACGCCCACGGACAGCGCGTACGGCAGCCCGATGCCCGTCGTGCGCACCTCGGCGGGGAACTGCTCGGCCATGACCGCCGCGCAGTTCGCCGAGTAGCCGACCAGCAGCACCACGCCGGCGAGCTCGATGGCCAGCAGCGCGCCGAAGCCGCCGTCAAGGAAGCGGAAGGCCGGCCAGGCCAGCACCAGGAACCCGAGCGCGAACGCGAGCATCGTCGGCCTGCGCCCCACCAGGTCCGACAGCAGCCCGCCGAACGGCAGCAGGACGAGCAGCACCAGCACCGCGATCGTGTTGGCGAGCAGCGCCCTGCTCAGCGGGATGCCGGTGTCGATGTGGGCGTAGGTCGGCATGTAACTGACCCACACGTAGTAGAGCAGCGTGCCGGCGATCGCCACGCCGGCCACCCGCAGCGCGGCCCGGGGATGCTCGCGGAGCATCGCCCTGAGCGGGTTCGTCCGCGTCCGGCCCGACGCCACGGCCCGCTCGAACGCCTCCGTCTCCGGCACCGACACCCGCAGCCACAACCCGGCCAGGCCGAGCAGGCCGCCGATCGCGAACGCCACCCGCCAGCCCCAGCCGTACAGCGCCGCCTCGTCGAGGACGGAGGTGAGCACCGTGCCGAGCCCCGACGCGATCAGCACGCCGCCGCCGACCGACACCTGCTGCCACGACCCGGCGAACGCGCGCCGCCCGGGGGCCGCCGACTCCACCAGGAACGCCGACGACGTGCCCCACTCGCCGCCCG
Organism: Nonomuraea sp. NPDC049504; assembly: GCF_040676845.1. Taxonomy (NCBI): domain Bacteria; kingdom Bacillati; phylum Actinomycetota; class Actinomycetes; order Streptosporangiales; family Streptosporangiaceae; genus Nonomuraea; species Nonomuraea sp. NPDC049504. The sequence goes on along the minus strand of NZ_JBFAPT010000016.1, from coordinate 96,392 downwards.
CCGAGAAGCCCTGCACCAGCCGGGCCAGCACCAGCACGACGGGGGCGAGGACGCCGATCGTGTCGTAGCCGGGGCAGATCGCGATCACGAACGAGGCCGCCGCCATCAGCGAGATCGTCAGCGTCATGCCCTTCTTGCGGCCGTGCCGGTCGCCGTACGGGCCGAGGATCGCCCCGCCGATGGGCCGCATGACGAAGCCCGCGGCGAACACCGCCAGCGCCGGCAGCAGGCTCGCCGCCTCGTCGCCCGACGGGAAGAAGTGGCCGGAGAACACCGACGCGAACGTGGTGTAGATCGCCCAGTCCACCCATTCGACCGTGTGGCCGACGGCGCCGGCCACGATGGCCTTGCGCTGAGCAGGGGACAGCCGGGTCGCGGAGGCCGCGACCGTCACGCGTGTTCCCAGACGTACGCGGCGATTCCGGCGTGGGTGGCGTACCAGACGCCCTCGTGCGCGTCGATGTGCTGCAGCAGCTCACGCAGCGCCGCCATGCGGGAGCGGTGGCCGATGATGTGCGGGTGCAGGGTGAGCTGGAACAGCCCGCCCTCCCTGTACGCCTCGTCGAACTCGTCGCGCCAGATCGCCGCCGCCTGCCGCGGCGGCGTGTAGGGCCGCGACGCGCCGTCACGGTCCATCGTCAGGTACGGCGCGTCGTCCCTGATCCACTCCACCGGGATCTCCACCACGCCGGTCGGCTCGCCGTCGGCCAGCAGCTCGTACGGCTCGTCGTCGGCCATCAGCGAGGAGTCGTAGCGCAGGCCCAGCTCGCGGGTGATGGCCAGGGTGTGGTCGGAGAAGTCCCACGACGGCGTGCGGATGCCGACCGGGCGCGTGCCGGACAGCCGCTCCAGCGTGTCGGCCGCGCGCAGCGCCAGCTCGCGCTCCTCGGCCGGGGCGAGCCGCATGTTGCGCTCATGGATCCAGCCGTGCATGGCGACCTCGTGGCCGGCCGCCACGTAGTCGCGTACCTCGCCGGGGTGCAGCAGCGCCGACACGGCGGGCATGAAGAACGACGCGGGCACCCCGTACCGCTCCAGCAGGCGCAGCATGCGCGGGGCGCCGACGCGGGAGCCGTACTCGCCCTGGGACAGCCGGCCCGGCCGGGTCTCGCCGTCCTTGAGCGGGATCGTCTCGTGGTCGGAGTCGAACGACAGCGCGACGGCGACGCGGGCGCCGCCCGGCCACGACGCGGGACGCAGGCTGCGGCCGGCGCGCACCCGGTCGACGTGCCCGCGCCAGGTCCGCTCGTCCCACTGCCAGGGCTGCTGGTCGGTCATGGTGAGGGGGGTCTCCGTCCGTGAACTTCGCAATCTGTCCGAACTTACCGGCTATCGGGATATGCAGCTCCTTTGCGGTGCAACGCCGGGACGGCCACCGCCCGCCTGCGCGCCCGCCCCGCCGGAGGCGCCGCGTGAGCGACCTCGAAGCGGCGGGAAACCGCCGAAAGAGACGGCTTTTCCTCGACATACACTCTCGGATGTGACAGGGAACCTGTTCCGCCGGTGGACGTGCCTCATCCTGGGCGGAGCCCTGCTGATGCCGTACATGATGGTCGGCGTGCTGGTCGCGGGCCTGGTGAGCGGCGAGCCAGGCAACCTGCTGCTGCCTGCGCAGATCGGCGTCTTCGCCGCGATGCTGCCCGTCGTGGCCGTCACCGGGCTGTTCCTGCCGGTGCGCGGGCTGGAGGTGAGCGCGGCGCAGGGCCTGCTGGGGGCACGCGTGCGCACCCCGCCACGGCAGACCGGCAGAACCTGGCAGGAGCGGCGGCGCACGGCCGCCTGGTTCACCCTCCACCTGGGCGTCGGCGGCGTGCTCAGCGGCTGCACGCTGGCGATCCTGCCGTTCACGGCCTTCACGCTCGTGGTGCTCTTCACCGGGCCGCCCCCGGACCTGGGCGGGATGGAGATCACGCCGGGCTGGAACGCGGTGCTGTGGGCGCTCGGCGGGGTCGCGCTGCTGATCGCTCTGATCGCCCTGGCGGCCGGAGCCGGCGAGCTGCTGGCCAGGCTGGCTCCCGTCCTGCTCGGCCCCACCCCCTCGGAGCGGCTGGCCGCCGCCGAGGAGCACGCCCGCGCCCTGGCCGAACGCAACCGCCTGGCCCGCGAACTGCACGACTCCGTCGGCCACGCGCTCAGCGTCGTCACCTTGCAGGCCGCGGCGGCAGGACGCGTCCTCGACCGCGACTCCGACGACGCCCGGGCCACGGCACGCACCGCGTTGGCCGCCGTCGAACAGTCGGCCCGCGCCGCCCTCGACGACCTCGACCACGTCCTCGGCCTCCTGAGAGACGACGCCTCCCCTGGCAGGGACGCCGAGGATGACGAACGCCGGACCACGCCGCAGGCCACGCTGGCCGACCTCGGCGAGCTCATCGCCACCTCGGGCGCCTCCGTGCAGCGGCAGGTGGGCGATCTGTCCGGGGTGCCTGCCGTGGTGTCACGGGAGGCGTACCGGATCGTGCAGGAGGCGCTCACGAACGCCATCAAGCACGGCCACGGCCCCGTCCGCCTGACCGCCGCCGTCCACGGCGACGACCTGCACCTGGAGGTCGTCAACGCCCAACGCGGTGGCGGCGGGTGGAGCGGTGGCTGGAGCGGGGGGCGCGGGCTGGCGGGGATGCGGGAGCGGGTCAGGTTGCTGCGGGGTGAGCTGGAGGCCGGGCCTGCCGCGGGTGGGTGGCGGGTGACGGCTCGGCTGCCGCTACGGTCGGGTTCATGACGCTGCGAGTCGTGATCGCCGACGACGAGGATCTCATCCGTGCCGGCCTGCGCATCATCCTCGACGCCGAGCCGGATCTCACCGTCGTGGGTGAGGCCGCCGACGGCGCCGAGGTGCTGCCCATCGTGCGCCGGGAGCGGCCAGACGTGGTGCTGATGGACGTCCGCATGCCCGCCGTGGACGGCATCAGGGCCACCGAGCGGCTGCTGGCCCTGGATGATCCGCCCAAGGTGCTGGTGGTGACGACGTTCGAGAACGACGACCACGTCTACGACGCGCTCCGGGCGGGGGCCAGTGGCTTCCTGCTCAAGCGCACCAGACCGGACGACCTCGTCCAGGCCGTGCGCATGGTCGCGGCCGGCGACTCGCTGCTGTTCCCGGCCGCGATCCGCGCCCTGGCCGGCCGCCGGTCACCGGCGGGGTCGCCGGACCGGGTGCCCGGCATCGACCGGCTGACCGAGCGCGAGGGCGAGGTGCTGCGGCTGATGACCAGGGGCCTGTCCAACCAGGAGATCGCCGGCGAGCTGGTCGTCAGCCAGGAGACGGTCAAGACGCACGTGGGCAACGTCCTGGCCAAGCTGGGCGCGCGTGACCGCACCCAGGCGGTGATCGCCGCGTACGAGTCCGGGTTCGTCTCCCCCGGCTGACGTCACGGACGGACGCCACCGCGGCGCAGCAGCTCGGCCGCCGGGACGACGGTGGCCTCGGCCGCGGTGAGCCCCGTGCCGGCCAGGGCGCGGTCGACCAGGTGGAGGCCCACCGCGTACCCGGCCATGTCCGGGATGCCGCGCGGCTCCTGGCCGAACCTCCGCGCCGTGCCGTCGCCCAGCACGTACGCCGGAGTGTTCTGCATTCCCTGCAGGCCGAAGTCGGTCATGATCAGCTCCAGGGCGCGCTCGAAGGCCTCCCCCGCCACCATGGACGACCACGGCCCCATCGCCTCGGGCCCCGCCTGCTCGCGGACGAACGCCTCGGCCAGCCCTTCGCCGACCACGTGCTCGCCCACGGTCACGGTGGCCGGGTTCCACTCCACGTTGGTGTAGCGCACGTGGTGGTGGAACTCGTGCACGGCCAGGTGCGGGATCCGCCCGATCACCTCGTCCGCCGGCCACGCCAGCAGGTAGATGTACCCGGTGCCGGCTCCCATGCCGTAATAGCCCCCTGCGGTCGTCATCAGGTGCTCGTTGTCGGGGTCGCCCATGACGAGGAAGACCTCCAGCGAGTCGGCCTGCTCGGCGCCGCCGAGCGCCCGCGAGGCCCGCTCCAGCTCGTGCCGCACCTGGCCGAGCACGTCCTCCTCGATCATGCGTCGGACGGCGGGCAGGTAGCGCGGGTCATCCCTGTCGGCCCGGAAACCGCCGCCCTGGTGGTGGATGTCGACGATGTCGCCCGGCATCGGGATGGACGAGCGCATCGGCTCCAGCAGTTCCCGCAGCGCGTCAGGCCGGTGCGAGAGCGGCCGCTCCAGCAGGGACGCCATCGGGGTCAGGGTGTCGTGAACGATGAATTCCATGACCCTGGACGCTAAACCCTCACGTTACGTGAGGATCAACCGAATTACAGCGGCGACTCGTCGCCGGGGTCCTCGCCCGGCGAGCGTCCCGGCGTGCTCCGCCCGCTCTCCGTGGGCGACGGCGACTGCGAGGGAGACGGCCGCGGCTCCGGCGTCTCGGGCGTCGGCGGCGGCGTCGGCACGAACACCGTCGGCGGGAGCTGCCGGGGCTGCGGCTCGCTGTCCTGCCGCCCGAGCAGCAGCAACAGCAGGATCGTCACCACCAGCAGCAACAGCAGCACCATGGCGAGCGCGGCGATCAGCACCCGCTTGCGCGTCTCGGTCAGTGGCCGGCGCGGGCGCGGCGGCCCCGGCAGGGCGGGGGCGCGGTCGGTCAGCCAGTACGGCACGAAGTCCGGCCCATGGGCCTGCCCGATGAGCGTCCCGCCCACCATGACCGGCTCCAGGAACCGCTCGGCGCCCGGCCGCCCAGGCGCGTACGGCACCGCCACCCACGGCGCCCGCCCCCCGTCGTACGCCAGCACCTCGGGCGCGCCCTCCAGCACCGCGCCACCGCCGCGCGGCCGGGCGGGACGGTTGAGCCAGCCGCGCACCCCCGAGCGCTCCCGCCCGCCAGCGTCTCTGATGGCGGTGACGAACCGGTCGCGGGCCGCGGCGTCGTAGGCGGCGCCGCGGGTGAGCACCGCGAGCGACACGGCCCGCCCGTCGGGGCCCTGGCCGAGGTACACGAATCCGGCGGGCGCGCTGTGCAGGCGCGCCTGCACCACGTAGGGCCCCAGCCGGGGAGGATCGCCGTACTGCAGGGGACTTGCCACGTTTGCCATGTAAGCACAGACGTGGCGTCGTGCGAGTTTGCGGCGCGTTTGGTGGAATGGGCGTCATGAGCGTCGCCGAAGAGTTGCCAGGCGGAAACGACGCGGCACTGCTGCGTCAGAGTCTCGACGAGGTCCGGCGTGTCATCGTCGGCCAGGACCACATGGTCGAACGCCTCGTCGTGGCCCTGCTGGCGCGCGGGCACTGCCTGCTCGAAGGAGTTCCTGGGGTCGCCAAGACCCTCGCCGCCTCCACCCTGGCCACCGTCGTGGGCGGCACGTTCGCCCGTATCCAGTTCACCCCCGACCTCGTGCCGAGCGACATCGTCGGCACCCGCGTCTACCACCCGTCCAATGAGAAGTTCGATGTCGAGCTCGGCCCCGTCTTCGTGAACTTCCTGCTGGCCGACGAGATCAACCGCGCCCCCGCCAAGGTCCAGTCCGCGCTGCTGGAGGTCATGGCCGAGCGTCAGGTGACGCTGGCCGGCGTCACCCATCCGCTGCCCAGGCCGTTCATCGTGCTGGCCACCCAGAACCCGATCGAGTCCGAGGGCGTATACCCGCTGCCCGAGGTGCAGCGCGACCGGTTCCTGTTCCGGGTGCGCGTCCCCCATCCCAGCGCCCACGAGGAGCTGGAGATCCTGCACCGCATGAGCGTCACCCCGCCCGTCCCCGACCGCGTGCTCGACCCGCCCAAGCTGCTGGCCCTGCAGAACGCCGCCGAGCAGGTCTCGGTGCACCAGCTCGTCGCCGACTACGTCGTGCGCCTCGTCATGTCCACCCGCAACCCGGCCGAGTACGGCCTGGCCGACCTCACCGACACGATCGAGGTCGGGGTCAGCCCCCGGGCGACGCTCGGCCTGGTGTCGGCGGGGCGGGCGCTGGCGCTGCTGCGCGGGCGCGACTACCTGCTGCCCGACGACGTACGCGACGTCGCGGTGGACGTCATGGCCCACCGGCTGATGCTCACCTTCGACGCCCTGGCCGACGGGGTCGATCCCGAGCAGGTGGTCAAGCAGATCCTGCACGCCGTACCCCCGCCCCTCGTCGTCTGGAACCAGAACCGTTGAGCAACACAGCAGAACAGGCGCTGCGGCGACTCGAGCTGACCGTCACCCGCCGGCTCGACGGCCTGCTGCACGGCGCCCACCAGGGCCTGCTGCCGGGCACCGGCAGCGAGGCCGGCGACAGCCGCGTCTACGTGGCCGGTGAGGACGACGTGCGCCGCATGGACTGGGCGGTCACCGCCCGCACGACCATCCCCCACGTCCGCGACCTGATCGCGGACCGCGAGCTGGAGACGTGGGCGCTGGCCGACCTGTCGCCCAGCATGGACTTCGGCACCGCCGACAGCGACAAGCGCGACCTGGTGGTGGCGGCGATCGGCGCGATCGGGTTCCTGTCCAGCCGCATGGGCGACCGGTTCGGGGCGCTGGTGATCCACGACGAGTACGTGCACCGCATGCCCGCCCGCACCGGCCGCCCCGCCCTCTACGGCCTGCTGCACTCCCTCATGGACGCGCCGCGCGGCAGCATCGTGGACGACCCGCCCGACCTCGCCGAAGGCATCGACATACTCAACGCCACCCGGCGGCGCCGCGGCCTGCGGCTGATCGTCTCCGACTTCCTCGACGCGCACCCCGACCTCGACCCCGACGCCGAGCGCCCCTGGGAGCGGCCGATCCGCCGCCTCGCGGCCCGCCACCAGGTGCTGGCCGTCGAGGTCATCGACCCCCGCGAGCTGGAGCTGCCCGACGTGGGCCGGGTCGCGTTCGCCGACCCCGAGACCGGGAACGTACGCGAAGTGCACCTTTCGCCGAAAATCCGGCAGGCGTACGCGGAGGCCGCGGCCCTGCAGCGCGAGAGCACCCGCCTGGCTCTGCGCCGCGCCGGTGTCGCCCACCTCGTGCTGCGCACCGACCGCGACTGGGTGTTCGACGTCGCGCAGTTCGTGCTGCGCCAGCGCCGCATGAGCCACCTCGCCCACAGGAGGCCGTCCGCATGACCTTTCTCGCCCCCGCCTGGCTGTGGTTGTTCGTGCTCGTGCTGCTGCTCGTGGCGGGCTACGTGGCGGCCATGTTCGCCCGCCGCCGCTACACGGTGCGCTTCACCAACCTGGCCCTGCTCAACCTGGTCGCCCCCGCCGGTCCCGGCTGGCGCCGGCACGTCGCGCCCGCGCTGTTCCTCGTCATGATGTCGCTGCTGGTCGTCGGCGCCGCCAAGCCCGCCGACCAGGTACGCGTCCCCCGCGACCGCGCGACCATCATGATCGCCCTGGACATCTCGCTGTCCATGGACGCCGACGACGTGCAGCCCGACCGCATCAGCGCCGCCAAGGCCGCCGCGCAGGCGTTCGCCCAGGAGCTGCCCGACCGCTTCAACGTGGGCGTCGTCTCCTTCGCCCGCTCGGCCAACGTGATCGTCTCCCCCACCACCGACCACCAGGCCGTGGTCACCGCGCTCGGCAACCTCACCACCCGGCCGGGCACCGCCATCGGCGAGGCGGTCTTCAACTCGCTGGAGTCGGTGCGCTCCTTCGACCAGCAGGCCGCGACCGACCCGCCGCCGGCCGCGATCGTGCTGCTGTCGGACGGCGACAACACCTCGGGCCGGTCGGTCAACGAGGCCATCGAGGCGGCGCAGCAGGCCCGCGTACCGGTCTCCACGATCGCGTACGGCACCCAGGAGGGCACGGTCAGCATCGACGGCCGCCCGGTGAACGTGCCGGTCAACAAGCAGACGCTGCAGGCCCTCGCCGACGGCACCAGCGGACGGGCCTACACCGCCGAGTCCGGCAGCGAGCTGCGCGAGGTCTACGAGCAGATCGGCACCTCGCTCGGCTACAAGCTGGTCAACCAGGAGGTCACGCAGTGGTTCATCGTGGCCGCGATCGTGGCCGGGCTGCTGGTGGCGGGCGCCGCGGTGCTGTTCGGTTCGCGGATCCCGTAACGTTTTCCGACGTGGCCCACTACTTCTCCGAGCAGCCGAAGACCGCGAGCAGGCCGGGGTCGGTCGATCTCGTCCTGCCCGACCTGCATCTGCGGCTGGAGACCGACCGCGGCGTGTTCTCCCCCGAGCGGGTCGACGTCGGCACGCGGGTGCTGCTGGAGAGCGTCCCGCCGCCGCCTCAGGAGGGCGACCTGCTCGACCTGGGCTGCGGCTACGGGCCCGTCGCGCTGACCATGGCGGCGCGGGCGCCGGGCGCCACCGTGTGGGCGATCGACGTCAACCGCCGCAGCCTCGAGCTGACCGGGCGCAACGCCGAGGCCGCGAAGCTCGGCAACGTCCGCACCGCGCACATCGACGACGTGCCCGGCGGCGTGACGTTCCGGGCCATCTGGTCCAACCCTGCGATCCGCATCGGCAAGCAGGCGCTGCACGACATGCTCACCAGGTGGCTGACCCGGCTGACGCCCGACGGCGAGGCCTACCTGGTCGTCCAGAAACACCTCGGCTCCGACTCCCTGCAGCGCTGGCTCGGCGAGCAGGGCTGGCAGACCTCACGCGAGGCCAGCAGGGCCGCCTACCGCATCCTGAAGGTGACCCGTTGAGAAGACAGCTGCGCCCCACCGACGTCAAGCGGCTCAACCGCACCTGGCGCAGAAACACCGGCAACCGGCTCGGCCTCATCATCGAGTCGGTCACCGGGCCGTTCAACGTCGGCTCGATCTTCCGCAGCGCCGCCGCGTTCGGCGTGGAGGAGATCTGGCTGGCCGGCAACGCCACCCCGCCCACCAACCCCAAGGCGGGCAAGACCGCGCTCGGCACCGAGCGCCTGGTCACCTGGCATGAGGCGATCCCGGCCACCGAGGCGGTCAAGGCGGCCAGGGACGAGGGCTACACCGTGCTGGCCATCGAGCTGACCGCCGAGTCGGTGCCGCTGCACCGCGCCGACCTGGCCCGCGACGTGTGCCTGGTGGTCGGCAGCGAGGACCACGGCTGTTCCCCCGCCCTGCTCGACGCGGTCGACGGGGCCTGCTACATCCCGCAGGTCGGCCGGGTGGGCTCGTTCAACGTGGCGGTGGCGGCGGCCATCGCGCTCGCCGAGGCCCGTCGGCAGGAGTGGCAGAATCTCCCCGATTCGTAACCGAACCGTTCACCACGGAAGGGCATACTTCTGCACGTGCTGAGCCGCCGATTCGCCTTCCTCGACCACCCGGGCCCGCTGGCCTTCGCCCACCGCGGAGGCGCGGCGGAGGGCGCCGAGAACTCCGTCGCGGCCTTCGAGCGCGCGATCGGGCTCGGCTACACCTACCTCGAGACGGACGCGCACGCCACGTCCGACGGCGTGCTGCTGGCCTTCCACGACCACACCCTCGACCGGGTGACCGACCAGCGCGGCCGCATCTCCGAGCTGCCCTACCGGGCGGTCAAGCGGGCCCGCATCAACGGCGTGCACGAGATCCCGCTCCTGGAGGATCTGCTCGGCACCTGGCCCGAGCACCGCTTCAACATCGACGTCAAGGAGTGGGCGGCCATCGGCCCGCTGGCCGAGGCGGTCAGGCGCACCAACGCCTACGACCGCGTCTGCCTCACCTCGTTCAACGACGAGCGGCTGCTGGCGGCCAGGCGGGCGCTGCGCAGGGAGGTGTGCTCGGCGCTCGGCCCGCGCGGCGTCGCCGCGCTGCGCGCCGCCGCCACCACCTCGGGCTACGGCCGCATGCTGGCCCGCCTGTCGCGCGCCGGGGTCCCCTGCGCGCAGGTGCCGGTGGGCTTCCGCGGGCTGCGGGTCACCACCCGCCGCCTGGTCCGTACGGCCCACGCCCTCGGCATGCAGGTGCACGTGTGGACGATCAACGACACCGCCCGCATGGAGCAGCTGCTCGACCTCGGCGTCGACGGCATCATGACCGACAACGTCACGGGCCTGCGCGACGTGCTCGACCGCCGCGGGCTCTGGCACTCCGGCCTGGCCGCCTGAGGTTCCTTACCGGCACGACATCCCCCGACACGCCCGGTCCCCCGCAGAGGAGCTACCCGACACCATGCCCGCATCCGCACCCCCCGCGGCCCTCGACGACTCCCCCGCAGCGCGCCGGCGCGAGCAACGCGGCTGGTACTTCTACGACTGGGCCAACTCCGCCTTCTACACCACGGTCATCTCGGTCTTCCTCGGCCCCTACCTGATCCCGGTCGCCAAGACCGCCGCCTGCGCCAAGGACTTCCCGTCGATCGCCTCCGGCACGTGCGTGTCGACGTTCGACGAGCTGGCCGCCGCCAACCCGGGGCTCGGCTACGTGGACGTGCTCGGCGCCGACATCAGGCCCGCCGCGTTCTTCGGCCTGATCACCACGGTCGCGGTGCTGCTGCAGATCGTGTTCCTGCCCATCGTGGGGGCGCTGGCCGACCACACCGGGCGCAAGCGCGAGATGCTCGGCCTGTTCGCCTACGCGGGCGCGCTGGCCGCGATGGGGCTGTTCTTCGTCGAGGGCGACCGCTACATGCTGGGCGGCGTGCTGTTCATCGCGGCCAACCTGGCCTACGGCTCCTCGATCGTGGTGTACGACTCGTTCCTGCCGCAGATCTCCACCGCCGAGGAACGCGACGCGGTCTCCTCGCGCGGCTGGGCCATCGGCTATCTCGGCGGCGGCCTGCTGCTGGCGCTCAACCTGGTCCTCTACCTCCAGCACGAGAGTCTCGGCCTGACCGAGGGCATGGCGGTGCGGATCTGCATGATGTCGGCGGGCCTGTGGTGGGCGACGTTCACGATCATCCCGCTGCTGCGGCTGCGCAACCGGCCGGTGCCCAGGCACGAGACGACCGCGCTGCGTTCGGTCGGCGGCAGCTTCCGCCAGCTCGGCCGGACCCTTTCCGGCCTTCGGCAGTATCCGCTGACGCTGCTGTTCCTGGTGGCGTACCTGGTCTACAACGACGGCGTGCAGACGGTCATCGGCAACAGCGCGGCGTTCGCCTCAGAGGCGCTGAAGCTGCCGCAGACCGTGCAGATCACCGCGATCCTGATGGTGCAGTTCGTGGCGTTCTTCGGGGCGCTGCTGCTGGGCCGGCTGGCGCGCAGCTACGGCACCAAGCGGACGGTGCTGGCGAGCCTGGTGCTGTGGACGGCGATCGTGTCGATGGCCATGTTCGTGGCCGAGGGGCAGGCGCTGCAGTTCTACCTGATGGCGTTCGCGATCGCGATCGTGCTGGGCGGCACGCAGGCGCTGTCGCGCTCGCTGTTCTCGCTGGTGATCCCGAAGGGTCGGGAGGCCGAGTACTTCAGCCTGCTGCAGATCAGCGACAAGGGGTCGGCGTTCATCGGCGCGCTGACGGTCACCATCGCGCTGCAGCTCACCAACAGCTACCGGATCGCGATCATGTCGATGATCGTCTTCTTCGTGATCGGCTTCGTGCTGCTCGCCCTCACGAATCTGCCCAAGGCCATCCGCGCGGCCGGCAACGAGGTCCCGGACGGCGTCTGACCAGGTGTCTAGGACGTGATCACGACGCCGCCGACGCCGCTGCGTCCGGTGGGCATGCTCACCAGGTCAACGGCCACCCTCGGGCGGACGCGCTCGCCGACGACGCCGGCGATCGCGTCCGTCACGCCGGAGATCAGGCGGGCCACGATCCGGTCGCTGTCGGGACGGGTGAAGGCGATGTCCTTGACGCCGAACGTCACGCTCGGCGCCGGATCCTCGGCCTGCTTGCCGCCGATGCCCCAGCGACCCGCCGGGACGCCGACGAGGCGGATCTCCGCGATCTCCCGCGCCCACTCCCCGTAGACGGCGACGACGGCGTCGGTGAGTGCCGCGATCAGCTCGCTCTCGCGGCCGGCGAGATCGCTTTCGAGGGCATGGACGGTCAGGTGCGGCATGACGCCCCCCATTACAATCGTTTTTGAGAACAAAGTACCTTTGACAGCAAAGCTAATTGGCAGGCCCGACGCATGTCAACACCCGAACCCGCGGACGATGCCGTCCGCGCGCTGATGCTCGTGATGCCCCGGCTGATCGGCCGGGCCAAGCGCACGCCGCCGCCCGAGGAGCTGCGCTCGCTCGACCTCGCGCCACGGCACCTGTCGCTGCTGTCGATGCTGCTGCTCGACGGCCCGCTGACCGTCTCCCAGCTCGCCGGCGCGCTGGGCGTCGCGCCGACCACGGTGAGCCTCATCGTGAGCGAGCTGAGCCGTAAGGGGGTGCTGGAGCGGCGTGAGGACGACGCCGACCGGCGCCGCCGCATCATCGACATCAGCCAGGCGAGCCGCCCGGCCATCTCGCAGTGGCTGTCCCCGGGCGCGCGGGCCTGGCGCCGCGCTCTGGCGCCGCTGACGGACGAGCAGCGCCGGTTGTTCGTCGACACCCTGCTGGCGTACGAGTCCGCCATCACGGACATCCAGCGCGAGGCGTGATCTCAGGCGGTGCGGTTCGCCAGGGTGCGGGACAGGGCGATCGTGATCACGCCCGCCAGCACCACCGAGAGCAGCCCCACGCGCAGGCCGGCCAGGTCGGCGACGGCTCCGACGAGGAGCGGTGAGACGAGGAAGCCGCCGCGCAGCAGCCAGCTCACGACGGTCAGTCCGGTGCCGTGCGGCAGCCCGGGCAGCTCGTCGGCGGTGTGCATGGCGGCCGGCACGAGGGTGGCGACACCCAGCCCGGCCAGCGCGAACCCGGCCAGCGCCGCCGGCACGGTCGGCACCGCCAGCGCGGCGCCCATTCCGGCCGCGGCCAGCAGGCCCCCGGCCCGTGCGACCGTCCGCTGCCCGAAGCGGTCCACGGCGCGGTCGCCGGTGAGCCGCCCCGCGGTCATGGCGGTCTGGAAGACGACGACGGCCAGGCCCGCGGTGGCGGCGTCCGCGCCCAGATCGCCGCTGAGGAACAACGCGCCCCAGGACTCGCCGGCGTCCTCGACGAGCGCACCACAGGCGGCCACCACGCCGAGCAGGATGACCGTCCGCATGGCCGGCCCGGCCAGCGCGCGCCACCGCTCACGAGTGGACGTCCCCGGAAGCGACCGCCCACCCTCGGGCGCTGCGGCGGCCCGTTCGGTGTCGTCGGAGCCGGGGAGCAGGAAGCGGTAGGCGGTCAGGGCGACGGCGCTGAACAGGGCGCCGGAGATCGTCAGATGCACCGCGAGCGGCAGGTGCAGGCCGGCGGCGGCCGAGCCCATCAGGCCGCCCAGCACGGCGCCGACGCTCCACACGCCGTGCAGCGAGTTCACGATGGAACGCCGGTAGATGCGCTGCACGCGCAGCCCGTGAGCGTTCTGGGCGACGTCCACGACCGCGTCGAGTGCCCCCAGGACGAACAGCACCCCCCAGAAGGCCACCCAGTTGGGGACGAACGCGACGGCCACCGTCACGACCGTCATGAGCACGATCCCGAACGCCGCCACCCGCGACGAGCGGAACCGCCGCACGGCCGCCCCGGCGAGCAGCCCGGCCAGCAACGCCCCGATCGGCATGCCGGCCACCGCGCCGCCGAAGACCGCGTTGCCGACGTCGAGTTCGGCCTTGATCTGCGGGTAGCGCGGGACGACGTTGAAGAACACGGCGCCGTTCGTGAGGAACAGCGCCGCGACGGCGGCACGGGCCTGTCGGGCCTGGAGGTCGGGCGCGGGCATCGGCCTTCCGTTCACATGACTCGCGGCGCGGTGCGGCTCCATGGAGCCCGGGCGGGGGCGCACTCCGCGCCTGGCGCCCCCGCCCGGAGTTCGGTCAGCCGATCAGCCGCAGTGCTCCCACCCGCTGAGGTAGGACGTGTTGCCGTACGAGCCGCCCCACATGATGCAGCTGCCGGCGGCGCCCTTCGCCTTGGCCGGTCCCGCGTAGTACTTGAAGTTGCCTTCGTCCACATTGAAGTACATGTGGTCGTGGCGAACGCGCGCCTCAACCCAGGTGCTGTTGCCCCTGGCGCCCGTCTTCCAGGTCACCACGCAGTTGGTGGAGCCGTTGTAGAGGAGGTAGACGACGGCACTGGAGCCGAGGGCATGGCTGTCGATCACGTGGTAGCTGCCACCGCCGCAGGCCGCGATCGGCGTGTCCGCCGCCATGGCGGGGCCGCTGGCGGCGATCGTGCCGGCGAGCGCGGCCGCCAGGCCGAATGCCACGGCTGCGGTCTTCTTGAGCATGCCCAACGAATGTCCCTTCACATAAGAGATCAACACGATGTCAGGTAGGACGCAAGTAAGACCCGTGAAGTTGCGTGATACACGTCACCTTTTGGGGAAATAGGTATCAAATCCACTCATTGGGACGTTATCGCGCGGCCCTGCTCAGCTCGGCGGCGGGGTCACGGCGACCGGGCAGCGCACTTCGGCCAGCGCCGCCTGGAGTACGGGCCCGACCAGCACGCCCGCCTGCCTGTGGCTGCGGCCCACGACGAGCAGCGTCGCGCCCTTGGCCGACTCCACGACCATCCTGGGCGGCCGCTCGGCCTCGAAGGTGGCCGTCACCGGCACGTCGGGCCCGCAGCCGGCCAGGCGGCGTACGACGTCCCTGAAGCCCGACTCCGCCTCGGCCCGCATTCGTGCGTTGTCCACGAACGGCTCCTCGTGCCCCTGCCACGCGCACGGGTCCCACCAGCCGCACACCGCCTCCACGACCCCGTCCCGCAGCGCCGCCTCACGCACCGCGAACCCGAACGCCGCCAGGCTGGCCGGCGACCCGTCCACCCCCACCACGATCCGCCCACCACCGGCCCCCTCATGGGAGCGTGCGTCCTCATCGGGGCGAGTGCCGGGCGGGCCATCGGCATGGTCGTCGTCATGGTCGTAAGGGCGGACGACGATGACGGGCGTGGGGCTGTGCGCGGGCACCTGGACGGCCGCCGAGCCCACCCTGAGATCCTCGAACCCGCCCACCCCGCGCGACCCCAGTACCACCAGCTCCGCCTCCGCCGCGGCCTCCAGCAGCACCGCAGACGCGGGCCGCTTGACCAGCAGCGGCCGGACGTCCGGCACCCCGCCCAGCGCACGCACCCGCCGTACGCCGTCCTCCACGACCCCGGCGGCGACCCGCTCGACCTCGGCGAGCAACGCCCGGCTGACCGCACGCAGCGGATATGGCCAATTCCAGGCATGACACACCACCACGGCAAGCCCGCGCAGCCGCGCCTCCTCCACCGCCCACCGCAGCGCCTGCTCGCTCCCCGGCGACTCGTCGTAGCCGACCAGGACGAAGCCCATGCCGGGTTCCCGCACGGCGCCCCTCCCCACGAGGTGTCCGGCCCTCAAGGGGTGCGCTTCCCCGGCGACCGGCGACGACTCTCACACCATGAGACTTTGACCCGCTATTGGCCCGCTTCCCCCGACCGTCCTGTGCACCGCCCGTATCTCCGTCACCACGAACGCGTCCACGACATGCCGGTTGGCCAGCAGGAACCCGACGAGCCCCGCGACGGCCTGCGCGGCGGTGGCGGCCCGTACCTGCCCGCTGAGCAGGTAAACCAGGGGCGTTGACGGCTGATCAAGCGCGA
Organism: Nonomuraea sp. NPDC049504; assembly: GCF_040676845.1. Classification (NCBI taxonomy): domain Bacteria; kingdom Bacillati; phylum Actinomycetota; class Actinomycetes; order Streptosporangiales; family Streptosporangiaceae; genus Nonomuraea; species Nonomuraea sp. NPDC049504. The sequence continues at coordinate 80,936 of NZ_JBFAPT010000016.1, read as the reverse complement.
ACCGTCCACCGTGCCGCCGCACGTCCTTCAGCGCCGCGATCGGCATAGGCCGCTCGGAGGTGAACCACACCGCCAGCTCCCAGACCGGCGCCGCAGGCCCGGCCGCGGAACTGTCGTCGTAGCACGTGACACACCCCTGGGCGGCGGACTTCTCATGCGGGCACACCCATTGGGCAGCGGCCGCGGCCGGCAACCGCCCCCCGGTCAGCTTCGCCTCACTCACATGCCGGCACGCCGGACGTACGGGCTGGTCGGGCGGACAGGGGGCGGACGGGGAGACGGAACAACAGGCGATGACAGGCACCCCTTCGCTTATGGCAGGAACGAACGATCACCAGGCGCGCTTGCCGGAGCAGCCGACCGCGCAAAGAACGACCGATCAGCGGCCGAGGACGCGGGGACAGCCGAGCGCATGGAGGACGAGCGACCAGCGGACGGGCTCACGGAGGCGGGCAGAGGCATGGAAGCCGCGCGATCAGCGGACGGGCGATCGGCGGACGGGCGATCGGCGGACGGGCGATCGGCGGGCGGGGAGGCGGCGGCGCGGACGAAGGCCGGATGGTCTGCGGGCGCTCCCGCCGGGGTGGCCGGGCGCGTGAAGGAGGCCAGGCGGTCGATCTCGGTGAAGCCGGCGGCGGTGAACAGCTCCCACGACGGCTCGGGGTCTCCGGCCGCGTACAGGACCGTCTCGCGGGCCCCGTGCTCGGTCAGGAGGGCGTCGGCGCGCAGCAGGAGCGCCCGTTCGAGATCGGGGTCGGCGTGCCCGGCGTCGGCGCCGAGCCACCACACGACGCCGCGCCCGCCGACCGGCTCCTGAGCGACCAGCGCGGCCGCCGCGTCATCGCCGGGGGCCTTGAGCCACCAGCCCCGCGGCGTCCCGCTGACGACCACATCGACCATCGGGTACGGCCCCGCGCCCGGCTCGCACGGCGACGTCCGCCGCAGCTGCCGCCACGAGTCCCTGGCGACGAACCCCTCCCGTTCGAACACCGCGAGCGTGACGGCCCGCCGCCCCGCAGGCAGAGCCGCCGGAGCAGTCCCTGGCCGCCCGCCCGGCTCGTCGGTGAAGGCATGCACGGGCACGCCGCCCATCCCGCTGAGAGCGCGTCGAACGAGCACCTCAACGACCTCCGGCACCTCGCCTCCGTGCAACCACAGAATCCGCCCGGCCGCACGATCCCGCCGCAACGCATAGGCCACCGCCCCAAGCACCCGCCCGCCCGGTCCCTCCAGCACATGAATCTCAGGCTCCTCATAGGCCGTCCCTGCCACATGTCCGCCGAGCGCACCGTCAAGCCCGGACAACTCACAGGCGTCGGCGACGGCGGGGGCGGAGGCGGGCGAGAGAGCGAGGACGCCGGCGGCGGCAAGGGCGTCCGGAAGAGCGACGGCGTCCGGAAGAGCGTCCGGAAGAGCGACGGCGTCCGGAAGAGCGTCCGGAAGAGCGACGGCGTCCGGAAAGGCGTCCGGAAAGGCGAGAGCAGCGAGGGCGTCGGCGAGGGCGAGGGCCTCGACGGCCGCTCTGTCCGAGTCGCGGTAGCGGCGCATTCGCCACTCCGCGTCCGGTGGACGCGTCCCAGGGGTGGCGAGGATGTCGTGGGCCGACAGCGTGTTGCCGGTGCGGGCGGCGGTTCGCATCGCGGTCGCGGCGACAGAGCCGGCGGTGTCCGGTGGGATGACCAGCAGCAGGAAGCCGTCCTGGCCGCCGCGGATCACGCGGATGGTGTGCGGGGTGGCCGGATGGCCGCTGATCCGTACGAACCGTCCGTCGACGACCAGATGCGCCGGCACCTCGTCCCACGCCTGACTGTCGAGCCCGACCCGCAGCACGGGCCCGATCCGGTCTTCAAGGGCGCGGACGAACGCGGGCAGTTCGCGCCGGAGGTCGGTGCTGTGCGGCCACCAGGCGCCGTCGAGCGTCCCGTCGCGGGTCAGGGTGGGTTCGAGGAACAGCCGGGCCGGTCGGAGGGAGATGAGGGAGGCGGTCGGTGAGCGGCGGTTCGGCATCGGTGTGCCGCCTGTCTCCGGCGGTCGAAGGCCGGCTGTGGCCGGGGCGACGCCGACGCGGCTGCCGGCATGCGAGATATCCCAGACTCCCCACCCTACGCCGCCCACCCCCCACCACTCACGGCCCCACACCGTGGAAGAGCCCCGGAGAAGGCCCACACCCGTGGAAGGAACGAGCCGGGGGCCGCACCCCGGAAGGAACGAGCCGGATCCACGCCCTGGAAGAAACGAGCCGGGCCCGCACCCTCTGTATGGGCCGGGCCCGCACCTTCTCCAGGAGCACGCCGAACCCGCAGCCCCGGTCAGACGACCCCACAAAACAGGCCGGGCCCGCACCCTCGGAAGGGTGCGGGCCCGGCCCGTGGATGTCTGCCGGGTCAGGCGGCGACGATGTTCTCCGCCTGCGGGCCCTTCTGGCCCTGCACGACGTCGAAGGACACCTTCTGGCCCTCGTGCAGCTCACGGTAGCCACCGTTGCTGACGATGTTGGAGTAGTGGGCGAAGACGTCGGCGCCGCCGCCGTCCTGCTCGATGAAGCCGAAGCCCTTTTCGGAGTTGAACCACTTGACGGTTCCGGAAGCCATGTCGATCTCCTTCTGAGATGTGCAGGGACGCGATCCGCACCGCGCGGATCGCCGTGTCGCCGCGATGAAAGCCCATCCGGAGATGACCGGGAAACAAAAACGCGCCTGGCGAAACTCTGCCAGACGCGCACAAAGTCTTCTTATGGGTACAACAACTGCAACATCAGACAGCCTACCACGCCCCCACCCGTGCTCCAAACCCGCGCTATTCCTGCTCGTGCACCGTGACAGCCTGTACGGCGGTCAGCAGGATCGTGTGCACAGGGGATTCGTGCCGGGTGGACGCGGACCCGTGGGCGTATTCGTCGAGCACGACGGTGTTCCGGGACCGATCCAGCTCGACGACCGCCCCCTTGAGCGACTGCCCTCCCGTCAGGTGCACGGTCACCCGCTGCGATTTTCCTGTCATGCCGGACAACGTATAAACCCACACGTCCACATCGGCCATCTCTTCCTCCATGCAGACTCCGGACGGTCGCCGGTGAACGTTTCGCGGCTGATATCGGTTTTCACACCGCAAACCAGTCTATCGCCGTGTCTTCGGCCCGATCCGATCGCCCGTACCGCCCCAGCCAGGGACGGACACCGGTAAACCATTCGACACCGGTGCGGGGCGCCAGCATGATGCCGGGCATGAAGCGCACCTACACTCCCCCGGCGTGGGACGAGCGCGCCACGCTCACCACGTACCTTGACTACGCCAGGGCCACCGTGCACGCCAAGTGCGAGGGCCTGGCGGAGGAGGACGCGCGCCGCGCGCCGCTGCCGACGTCGCCGCTGATGACGATGTCCGGCCTGGTGAACCACGTCCGCTGGGTCGAGTACTTCTGGTTCCAGGTGGTGTTCCTCGGCGAGGACGACCAGGGCCCGTGGACCGACGAGGACCCCGACCGCGAGATGCGCATCGCCGTGGAGATGCCGATCGCGCGGCTGCTCGCGGAGTACGAGGCGCAGTGCGCCCGCTACCGCGAGCTGGTCGCCGCCCACGACCTGGACGACCGGGCCAAGTGGGCCGACCGCGACAAGGACCACGTGACGCTGCGGTGGGTGCTGATGCATCTCATCGAGGAGACCGCCCGGCACAACGGGCACCTCGACATGGTGCGCGAGATGGTCGACGGAGTGACCGGCGTCTGACCGTCACGGAGTGTTCCGGCCCGCGGTGAGCGACTTCGTACAGAAACAAAATCCGGAAATATGACCCCCGCGACGCGCATGCCCCGGGATTCCCGCAGGCTACGGGCCTGATCGGCGATCACGCGAAGAACCGAGGCCCCAAGCGCGATTGGATCACCCCGCGGGTGGGAATCCCATCACGGTACCAAGCGTTAGACACCGTGGGAGACAGACCCCCCACGCAAGGGGGCCCTGTAGGAGGCATTTAAACATGGGCGAGCGCGCGCTTCGTGGCACCCGGCTCGGGGCAACCAGCTACGAGAACGACCGTAACACGGATCTGGCCCCGCGCCAGGAGGTGTCGTACACCTGTCCGAAGGGCCATCGCTTCGAGGTTCCGCTTGCCGCCGAGGCCGAGATTCCCGCGAGCTGGGAGTGCCGCATGTGCGGCGCGACCGCGCTGCGGGTGGACGGCGAGCAGCCGGAGTCGAAGAAGACCAAGCCCCCGCGGACACATTGGGACATGCTCTTGGAGCGACGGTCCATAGAAGATCTCGAGGAGGTGCTCAACGAGCGGCTCGCCGTCCTGCGGGCTCAGCGTCGTAAGAGCGCCTGACTTCCTCTCACGGTGAAAACCCCCGGGCTTGAGCCCGGGGGTTTCTCTGTGCGTGCTTCAGGAGTCGCGGTCCTCGCGGATGACCTCGCCGTGCACCACCCGGCCGCCCTGCGGCGCGCCGGCGTCGCGGCCGTCATGGTGGGGGTCGTAGTGGGCCGCGTCCGGGCCGGGGAAGCCGCCGGGCGGGAAGAGGTTCGCGTACGGGGACGACTGCGCCAGGCGCTTGATCCGGCGCTCGAAGAACCACGCCCCGAGGCGGCGCATCATCGGCCGGGTCACCGGGATCAGGCACAGCAGCCCGAACACGTCGAGGAAGAACCCGGGCGCCAGCAGCAGCGTGCCGCCGACCAGGATGATGCCGCCGTCGGCCAGCTCTCGGTCGGGCATGCGCCCGCTCTGCATGGCCTCCTGCAGCGCCCGCCACGCCCGCCGGCCCTCGCGGCGCACCAGCCACGCGCCCAGCAGGCTGTCGGCGATGAGCAGGGCGATCGTGGCCGGCCCGCCGATCACCTGACCGACCTGGATCAGCAGCCAGATCTCCAGGATGGGGATGACCAGGAAGGCCAGGAATAGCAGCAGCCGCATCGTTTCAACCCTCGATTCCGCACACGCGTCACTGCACTGGACAACGCCCGGCGCCCTCGAAGCGTTCCGCCGGCCGCACGCCACCGTCCCTCGAACGCCGGGCCGGACGCCGCCAGCGGCACGCCGCCGTCCTTCGAGCGCCGGGCCGGACGCCGCCGGTCGCGCGACGCCGTCCCCCACGCCCGGGCTAGTCGCGGGCGCCGCCGCCCTTGAGGCGCTTCGGGAGCCCGGTGACGCCCCACATGCCGATCCGCCACAGCGCCTCGGACATGACCTTGCCGCTCATCTTGCTCTTGCCGACCGTCCGCTCCACGAACGTGATCGGCACCTCCACCACCCGCAGGCCGTGGCGGGACGTGCGCAGCGTGAGGTCCACCTGGAAGCAGTAGCCCTGCGACTCGACGCCGGCGAGGCCCACCTTCTCCAGCGTGGCCGCGCGGTAGGCGCGAAAGCCCGCGGTCGCGTCGCGGACCGGCAGGCCGAGCATCACCCGCGTGTAGATGTTGGCGCCCTTGGACAGCAGCTCGCGCCGCTGCGGCCAGTTGACGACCTTGCCGCCGGGGACATAGCGGGAGCCGATGGCGAGGTCGGCGCCCTCGGCCAGCGCCTCGAGCAGCTTCGGCAGCTCCTCCGGCTGGTGCGAGCCGTCGGCGTCCATCTCGACCAGGACGTCGAAGCCCTCGTCGAGCCCCCAGCGGAACCCGGCGATGTAGGCGGCGCCCAGCCCCTGCTTGCCCGGCCGGTGCAGCACGTGCACCTGCTCGTCGCCGGCGGCGAGGGTGTCGGCCACCTCGCCGGTGCCGTCGGGGCTGTTGTCGTCGGCGACCAGCACATGGGCCTCGGGCACGGCCGCGCGTACGCGCTGGACGATCGCCGGCAGGTTGTCGCGCTCGTTGTACGTCGGCACGACGACGAGCACCCGGCCGAGACTCTCCATCATCCGTCGTTCCTCATCCGATCGCCTCGCCGCCTGCCACGCCACGCGGCGAACCCGGCCGCCGCCGCTCCCATCACCATCAATGCCCATTCAGGAAGAGCGCCCACCTTTGTGGCGATTGTCTCCTGTGTGCGTACGGGCACCTTGACCACGTTCATGTCAGCGACAAGCTCGCGAGTCTGCCAGGAGACCTTACCCTCAGGCGTCACGTAGGCGGAGATCCCGGTCGTGGCGGCGGTGACCACGGCCCTGTTGTGCTCGACCGCGCGCAGCTTCGACATGGCGAGCTGCTGGGACGGCAGATTGGACAGGGCGTAGCTGGCGTTGTTGGTCTGCACGACGAGCGGGGTGCCGCCGGCGCGCACGGTGCCGCGCACGGTGTCGTCGTAGGCGACCTCGTAGCAGTTGACGGCGCCGATGGTGACCGGCCCCATCTTCAGGTCGCCCGGCCTGGTGCCGGCGATCGACTGGCGGCCGACGAGACTGGCCCGCTCCCACAGCGCCAGCACGATCTCCTTGAACGGGGTGTACTCCCCGAACGGCACCAGGTGCTGCTTGTCGTAGTAGGCGCCAGGGCCGGTGACCGGGTCCCAGACGAGGCTGCGGGTGGCGCGGTGCTCGTCGCCGATGGCCACGACCGCGCCGACCAGGGTGGGCACGCCGACGTCCTGCACGGAGTCGTGGATGATCTGGCGGGCGTACGGGTCGCGGTAGGGGTCGATGTCGGTGGAGTTCTCCGGCAGGACCACGATGTCGGGCTTGGGCAGCTTGCCGTCGCGTACGGCCTGGGCCAGGCGCTTGGTCTCGTTGGCGTGGTTGCGCAGCACGACGGCGGGCTCGTCGCCGAGCGCGTACATGCCGCGGCCGGGGACGTTGCCCTGCACGACGCCGACGTTGATCGAGCGGCCCTCGTCGCCGAACCTCGGCACCGCGAGCCCCAGCACCGGCACGGCCACCGCCAGCCCGACCGGCACGGCCCTGGCCACCGCCCTCGCGGGCCGGTTGAGCGCCGCGTACGCCTGCAGCGCGCCGCACAGCGTGACCGCGAACGACACCAGCGGCGCGCCGCCGAGCGCGGCGTACGGCGTGAACAGCGACTCGCCCTGGCTGAAGGCCGCCCGCGCCCACGGGAACCCGCCGATGGGCACCAGGCCGCGCGCCCACTCCATGAGCACCCACAGGCCGCCGAACCACAGCGGCCAGGCGCGCAGCCGGAACACCAGCGCCGCCAGCGCGGCCATGGCGGCGTAGAAGAAGCTCTCGGTGGCGACCAGCATGATCCACACGTCGTCGCCGATCGTGCGCACCCAGGCGACGGTGGGCAGCAGGAACACCGCCGCCGCCAGGTAGCCGATCCAGGCGGCGCGGCGGGGGCGGGTGCCGTGGATGGAGGCGGCGATCAGGCCGATGCCGAGCGGCGCGCACAGCCACCAGTCGAGCGGCGGGAACGCGAGGAACAGGGTGAACCCACCGGCCGCGGCCGCCACGATCCGCGCGCCCAGCACCCGCCGGCTCTCCTTACGCGCCGGCCCGCCCGGCCCGGACGAGGACTCACCGGACGCCGCAGACTGCGGCTCGGGCTCCGGCTCAGCGGACATCTCGGACTCCGCGGCGGGCTCCTCGGCCGACGCGGCGGCGGGGGCCGTGCCGTCGGTGGGCGTGCCGTCGGTGGGCGTGCCGTCGGTGGGCGTGCCGGTAGAGACCCGTCCGGGCGCGGGCGTGAGATTCGTTCGGTCCTGAACCACTCCGGGGTCTCCTCGCCACCTCGCAAACGCCTGCTCGCGAAAACGCTACCGCCCTCGGGCCGCACTCAGGTCGGCACACCCCGCAGAAGATCGAAGAAGGGGAAAGACGGCAGGGCGGTCCCGCGGCGATAAGGCGGGACCACCCGGCGCGTCGGCGGTCCTGGAGCACGGGAACGGGAAGAGGGCCCGGAAACCCTTCGGACCGGACCCGTCTCGTCGGCGGCGAGCGCGGAATTCCGTTGTCTACTGGGCTCCCGGACCCGTCCCGGGTCCAACCCCCCGCCCGGTTGGGGTGCCCCGACTCGACGGACCGACGGCCCTGCACCTGGCTGTGTGGACGGAGTCGCGCTCCGTCACGGACGCAGGATCCGGCGATGTCAGAGACGGCCAACCGGCCAAGTCCCGTGCTGGACTGCGCAGCAAACTACCGACTCCACCTCAGATGTCAACCGTGTCCCGATCAGCAGAAACATCAAGTTTTCGCAGCTAGGACATGTTTGACCGGTGGCTTCAAAGCAGGTCAAAGGCCATTAGCGGGCTCCGGCGAGCGGCTTGGCAAGTCCCGCAACGCGGGCGACAGCGGGCGCTCGTGGACGACCCCGAGCCGTTGCGTCGCACGCGTGAGAGCAACATACAGGTCGCTCGGCCCGCGTGGCGACTGGGCGGCGATGAGGTCGGGTTCGGCGACGATGACGGAGTCGAACTCGAGCCCCTTGGCGTCGGTCACCCCCATGACGGCCACGGGCGCGTCGAGCGCCTCGGTGCCCCTGCACCGCCCGGCGCCCGGCGTGACGACGGCGGCGCCTGGCACGGCGGCGGCGAGCCGGCCGCCGAGCTCGGGCACCAGGTCGTCGGGCGCGACCACGGCCACCTTGCCGCCGTCGGCCGCCTCGGCGGCGACCAGCTCGGGCAGCGCGGTGAGCGGCGCCGACCAGGGCCGGGTGCCCGCCTCGCGGACGGACAGGGGGGCCCGCAGGCCGGGGTCGATGGTGGCCAGGACGCGGGCGGCGACGTCCATCAGCTCGACCGGGGTGCGGTAGTTGACGGTCAGCTGCTCCTGCCGCCAGCGCCCGGCGACGTACGGGTCGAGCACCTCGGCCCAGGAGCGGGCCCCCGCCGCGGAGCCGGTCTGGGCGATGTCGCCGACGATGGTCATGGACCGGGTCGGGCAGCGCCGCATGACGGCCCGCCAGGCCATCGGCGACAGCTCCTGCGCCTCGTCCACGATGATGTGCCCGTAGGCCCAGGTGCGGTCGGCGGCGGCGCGCTCGGCGGTGGTGAGGTAGGGGCCGTCGCCGCGCTGGCGCTCGGCGAGCCGTTCGGCCTCCATGACGTCGGACAGGCCCGTGAGCTCCAGCACCTCGCGGGCGTAGGCCAGCTCGGCCTCGCGCTCGTTCTCGGCGGCCCGCCTGGCGGCGGCCAGCTCCTCCTCGGCCTGCATGGCGGTGGCGCGCAGCACCTGCTCGTCGATGTCGCCGAGCAGCTCGGCGGCCTCGTCGAGGAGCGGGACGTCGGACTCCGTCCACTCGCCGCCGTCGCGGCGCAGCAGCCGGCGTTCCTCGGGGGTGAGGGCGGAGGCGGCGTGGCCGAGGCGCTCGGCGGAGCCGTACAGGCCGAGCAGGAGGCCCTGGGGCGTCAGGTAGGGCCACAGGCGGTTGAGCGCGGCCTTGACGACCGGCTCGGTGCGCAGGTCCTCGCGCAGGTCGGCCAGCTCGTCGTCGTCGATGAGGCCCTTGCCGATCTTGCGGGCCTGCTGCCTGGCCAGCGCGGTGAGCAGCGAGCGCACGAACACGGCGCGGGCCTGGTTGTGGGGGCGGCGCGAGCGGCCGGCCTTGTTCTTGGCGTTGTCGAGCATCTGCCGGTCGATGGTGAGCGTGATGCGGCCGACCTGCAGCTCGATCGGCTTGCGCGGGACGCGCTGCCGGTCGCGTACGGCCTTGGCGATCACGTCGGCCATCCGCGCGTCGCCCTTGACCGCGGCCACCTCGGGGCGGTCGCGCCTGGTGGCGGTGACGCCGGGGTAGAGCTCGCCGACCGTGGACAGCAGCACGTCGGTCTCGCCGAGCGAGGGCAGCACCTGCTCGATGTAGCGCAGGAACGTGAGGTTGGGGCCGAGGATGAGCACGCCGCGCCGCTCGAGGCGCTCGCGGTGGGTGTAGAGCAGGTACGCGGCCCTGTGCAGGGCCACGACGGTCTTGCCGGTGCCCGGTCCGCCCTGCACCACCAGCACCCCGTTGAGGTCGCTGCGGATGACGCGGTCCTGCTCGGACTGGATGGTGGCGACGATGTCGCGCATGCGTCCCGTGCGCCGCTCGTCGAGGGCGGCGAGCAGCGCGGCCTCGCCGTTGAGCGTGGCGCGGTCGTCGTCGGTGAGCGCGTCGAGGTCGAGCAGGTCGTCGTCCACGCCGATGACGTCGCGGCCCCTGGTCTGCAGGTGGCGGCGGCGGGTGACGCCCATGGGGGCGGTGGGGGTGGCGCGGTAGAAGGGCTGCGCGACGGGCGCCCGCCAGTCGATGAGCAGGCGGCGCTGGTCGTCGTCGGTCATGCCGATCTTGCCGATGTAGAGGCGGCCCTCGTCGGCGTGGTCGAGCCGGCCGAAGGCGAGACCGCGTTCGACCGCCCAGAGCCTGGCGAGGCGCGAGGCGTACATGTCGGCGAACGTGTCGCGCTCCGACCTGTTCTGCATCGTGCCGACGGCTCCTGCGGCCAGCACCTCCTTGAGCTGCCGCTGGGTGCGCTCGCGAAGGGTGTCGAGGCGGTCGTAGAGGCGGGTGACGTACGCCTGCTCTTTTGCCAGTTCGGTTTGACGCGTTGCCGCCTGACCGTTAATGTGGTTAATGGGACACTCCGGGCCATTCTGCTTGTTGTTGCGACAAACGCCGACATTAGCACGCCTGCTGTAGCAGTCTCGTCACTTTTCTCCTTTCCTGGTCACGTCTTGGTTTCACCTCTTGACCGTCTCGCCAGGGTCTTCTTATGGTCATCGCGAGTTAGGAAAGTTTCCTAACCCAAGCGAAGGAGACGCCGTGAGCGGCCCGGTTCCGGGAACCCCCAGTCTGCTACGTGCCATCAATGATCGCGCGGCGTTGCAGGCGCTCCTGGAGCGCGGCCCGCTCACCAGGCCCGAGATCGGCGCGCTCACCGGCCTGTCCAAGCCCACGGCCTCCCAGCTCCTGCTCAGGTTGCAGCAGGCGGGGCTGGTCGTGCAGGACGGCGTCAGGGAGGGCCTGCCGGGCCGTACGGCCGAGGTCTACCGGATCAACCCGGAGGCCGCGTACGTGGCCGCTCTCGACGTCACCCCCGCCCGCATCGAGGCCAAGGTGGCCGACATCACCGGCACGGTCGTCGGCGAGCACGTGCTGCCGACGCCGCGCAGGCCGCACGGCGAGCTGGTCGAGCGGCTGGCCGCCGCGCTGCACGGCGCCAACCCGCCGGACAAGCCGCGCCGGGTCGTGATCGGCGTGCAGGCCGCGATCGACCCGGCCACCGGCAGGCTCGGCTACGCCGCCGCCAAGGACGTGCCGGGCTGGCAGCTGCCCGACCTGGTGCCCACGCTCAGCGCCGGGCTCGGCGCGCCGGTGGACGTCGAGAACAACGTCAACCTGGTGGCGGTGGCCGAGCAGGCGCACGGCGCGGCGCGCGGCCAGCAGGACTTCGTGCTGCTGTGGGCCGACGAGGGCATCGGCTCGGCCATCGTGCTGGGCGGGCGCATGCACCGGGGCGCCACCGGCGGCGCGGGCGAGGTGGGCTACATGCCGACCCCCGGCGCACCCACGGCCCGCGAGGCGGGCCGCTACGCCAACCACGGCTACCAGGCGCTGACCGGCGGCCCTGCCGTGCTCAAGCTGCTGCGCTCGTACGGCGTGCGCGGCTCCGACTTCCGCCAGGCCGTCGCGGGCGCCGTACGCGCGGCGGCCGGCACCGGGAAGAAGGCCGACGACGCCAGGGCCGGGCTGCGCGACGTCGCCGCCCGCCTGGCCGTGGGCCTGGCGGCCATCACCTCGGTCGTCGATCCCGGCCTGATCGTGCTGACCGGCGGCGTGGTGCTGCCGGGCGGCGAGACCCTGCGCGAGCTGGTCGAACACGAGCTGCACGCGCTGACCATCCCCCAGCCCCCCGTCCGCCTGTCGAGCGTCGAGGGCAACCCCGTGCTCGCCGGCGCACTCGACCTCGGCCTCGCCGCCGTCCGCGACGAGGTGTTCCGTTCAACCGTCCCGTCATGATGGATGGCAGGAGGCACCCCCCGTGCGCTTCGTCCCTCTTGCGGTCGCCGCCGCGCTGGCGCTGACCGCGTGTACCGCCGGCAAGGAGGCGGGCCCGTCGCTCGGCGCCCGCCCTTCGAGCTCCGCTGCTCAGGCCCTCTCCCCCGCCACGCTGGAGCTGTGGCACGGCTTCTCGACCGACGCCGAGGTCAAGGCGTTCGAGGACGCCATCGCCGGCTTCAGGAAGAAGTTCCCGCAGATCACCGTCAAAGCCGTCAAGGGCGTCCAGGACGACCAGATCACCCAGGCCATCAGGGGCGGGAACGCGCCCGACGTGGCGGCCTCGTTCACCACCGACAACGTGGCACAGTGGTGCAGGTCGGGATCGTTCCAGGACCTCACGCCGGTCATCGAGCAGGACGGCGTCGACCTGTCGGTGCTGCCCGCCGTCGCGCGGTCCTACACCGCCTACGAGGGCAGGCAGTGCACGCTGCCGCTGCTCGCCGACGCGTACGGCCTCTACTACAACAAGGCCCTGATGAAGGGCGAGCAGCCGCCGAAGACGCTGAGCGAGCTGACCGCGCTGGCCAAGAAGCTGACCGTGCGCGACGGCAAGGGCGAGATCAAGGTCGCCGGCTTCATCCCGAGCGTCCAGTACTACGAGAACAGCATGAGCCACCTCGGCCCGATGGTCGGCGCGAAGTGGTACAACGACGACGGCACCTCGGCCATCGGCTCCGACCCGGCCTGGAAGAAGCTGCTGACCTGGCAGAAGGAGCTGGTCGACTGGTACGGCCACGACAGGCTCGACCGCTTCCGCAAGGGACTCGGCGACGAGTGGAGCGCCGAGCACCCCTTCTACAAGGGCAAGGTCGCGATGGTGCTGGACGGCGAGTGGCGCAACGCCATGATCGCCAACGAGGCGCAGGACCTCGACTACGGCACCGCTCCCCTGCCGGTCGCCGACGACCGCCCCGACCTGTACGGCAGCGGCTTCACCGCCGGCACGGTCATCGGGGTGCCGAAGGGCGCCGAGCACCCGCGGCACGCCTGGGAGCTGGTCAAGCACCTGACGACGGACACCGAGTCGCTGGTGACGCTGTCGAACGCGCTGCGCAACGTCCCCACGACCAAGGCGTCGATGGAGTCGCCCGATCTGGCCAAGGACCCGAACTTCGCCACCTTCCTCGGCATCTTCGCCCACCCCAAGACCACGACCCTGCCCGCGAACGTCAACAGCGTCTTCAACCAGGAGGCGTTCTCCGCCTTCGCCGTCAAGTGGGAGAAGGGCGACGTACCGGACCTGGACGCCGGGCTCAAGGGCGTGGACAAGGTCATCGACGACAAGCTGAAGCTGTCCGGGGGCTGAGGTGGCCGCCGTGACCTCCGTACCGCTGCGGCGCCGGCACGGCGAGGGACTGCGCGCGCTGGTGTGGCTCGCGCCGTGGCTCTCCGGCGTGTCGATCTTCTTCGTCTATCCGCTGCTGTCCACGGTGTACTTCTCCTTCCACCGCTACGACCTGTACACGCTGGAGTTCATCGGCCTGGACAACTGGCGTTACCTGCTGCAGGACCCGCGGGTGCCGACGTCGGCGGCCAACACGCTGTGGCTGGTGCTCATCATGGTCCCGGCGACCGTGCTGTTCGCGCTGGCGCTGGCCCAGCTCGTGGTGCGGCTCAAGGCGGGCACCGGCCTGTTCAGGACGATCTTCTACCTGCCCTCGCTGGTGCCGATGGCGGCCGGGACGATCACGTTCGTGTTCCTGCTGAACCCATCGACCGGGCCGATGAACCAGGTGCTGGCCGTCTTCGGCATTGAGGGACCCGACTGGTTCGGCGACCCCGGCTGGGCCAAGCCGAGCCTGACGCTGCTGTCGCTGTGGGGCTGCGGCCAGCTCGCCGTGATCTTCATGGCGGCGCTGCTGGACGTCCCCAGGCACCTGTACGAGGCCGCCGCCATCGACGGCGCCGGCCCTTGGCGGCAGTTCCGCAGCGTGACGCTGCCGACGATCGCACCCGTGCTGATGTTCGCCCTGGTCACGAACGTCATCTACGCCCTGCAGTACTTCAGCCAGGCGATGATCGCCTCCCGGGTCGCCTCGGGCGCGACCGACTCGCCCGGCAGCTCGTTCACCCCCGGCTATCCGGACGAGTCGCTGCTCACGCTGCCGCAGTGGCTCTTCCACGCCGGGTTCCGCGACTACACCATGGGCTACGCCTGCGTGCTCGCGCTGTTGCTGTTCGCCACGTCGATGATCTTCACGCTGATCCTGCTGCGGCACTTCCGCCGGGCCGAGGAGGTGTCATGAGCGCCACCATGACCGCGCCGCCCCGCCCCGCGCCGGGGAGCCCGGGCGCTCCCGGCGCTCGCCGCGCCGGTCTCAGAGCGCGCCGGCGGCGGGTGCTGGTATGGATCGCCACGCACGCGCTGGCCGTGGCGCTGGCGCTGATGTTCCTCGCCCCGATCGCCTTCATCGCGCTGACCGCGCTGATGACCGACGAGCAGGCGCTGACCAGCGACCTGTGGCCACGCGAGTGGAACTGGGAGAACATCGCGCTGGTTTTCGAGAAGTCGATGCTGCTGCGGTGGGCGGGCAACACGCTGCTGTACGCGGCGCTCGGCACGCTGTTCACCGTGGTGTCGTCGGTGCCGGTGGCCTACGCGCTGGCCAGGTTCCGCTTCCGCGGCAGGCGGGCGGCGTTCCTGCTGGTCGTCACCACCATGATGCTGCCGCCGCAGGTCGTCGCGGTGCCGGTCTATTTGGTGTGGGCGCGGCTCGGGCTCACCGACAGCCTGTGGCCGCTGATCCTTCCGCTGCTGCTCGGCGACGCGTTCTCGATCTTCCTGCTGCGGCAGTTCCTGCTCACCATCCCGCGCGACTACACCGACGCGGCCAGGGTGGACGGCTGCTCCGACCTCAGGACGCTGCTGCGGGTCATCCTGCCCATGGCCCGCCCCGCCGTGGCGGCGGTCGCGCTGTTCCAGTTCTTCTACTGCTGGAACGACTATTACGGGCCGCTGCTGTACGCCGGCGTCGAGCAGGAGAACCTGACGCTGTCGCTCGGCCTGGCCACGTTCAAGGCGTTCCACAGCGTGCAGTGGAACCTCACCATGGCGGCCACCCTGCTGGTGACCGCCCCGGTGATCATCGTGTTCTTCTTCGCCCAGCGGGTCTTCATCGAGGGCGTGACGTTGACGGGAGTGAAGGGTTGAGGATCGCGGTGGTCGGGGGCGGCTCGACGTACACGCCGGAGCTGGTGGACGGGATCGCGCGGCTGCGTGACGAACTGCCGGTGACGGAGCTGGCGCTGATCGACCCCGACGCGAAGCGGCTCGGCCTGGTGGCGGGGGTCTCGCGGCGCATGCTGGCGCACGCGGGGCACCCGGCGCGGGTGCTCGCCACGTCCTCGGTCGAGGAGGGCGTGGCGGGGGCGCGGGCGGTGCTGTTCCAGCTGCGGGTGGGCGGGCAGGCGGCCCGCGACGTGGACGAGACGCTGCCGCTGCGCTGTGGCTGCGTGGGGCAGGAGACGACGGGCGCGGGCGGGCTGGCCAAGGCGCTGCGCACGGTGCCGGTGGTGCTGGAGATCGCCGACGTCGTGCGCGCCGTCGCCCCCGACGCGTGGATCGTGGACTTCACGAACCCGGTCGGCATCGTCACCAGGGCGCTGCTGGACGCCGGGCACCGCGTGATCGGGCTGTGCAACGTGGCCATCGGCCTGCAGCGCCGCTTCGCCGCCTGGCTGGGCGCCGACCCCGCCCGCGTGTCCCTCGGGCACGTCGGGCTGAACCACCTCACCTGGGAACGTTCCGTGCTCCTCGACGGCGAGGACGTGCTGCCCGCGCTGCTGCGCGAGCACGGCGACGAGCTGGCGGAGAGCCTCGGCCTGCGTCCGGGGCTGCTGCGGCGGCTCGGCGTCGTCCCCTCCTACTACCTGCGCTACTTCTACGCCCACGACGCGGTGGTGCGCGAGCAGCGCTCGAAGCCGTCGCGGGCGGCCGAGGTGGCGGACATGGAGGCGCGGCTGCTCGCCCTGTACGCCGACCCCGCCGTGGTCACCAAGCCCGAGCTGCTGTCGGAGCGCGGCGGCGCCTTCTACTCCGAAGCGGCGGTGGCGCTGATCGCCTCGCTGCTCGGCGACCGGGGCGACACTCAGGTGGTGAACGTGCGCAACGACGGGACGCTGCCGTTCCTCGGCGACGAGGCGGTGATCGAGGTGCCCGCCGCCGTCACCGCAGCAGGGGCCGTGCCGCTGCCGGTCGCGCCGGTCGAGCCGCTGTTCGCCGGGCTGATCGCGCACGTGTCGGCGTACGAGACGCTGGCCCTGGACGCGGCCCTGCACGGCGGCGCGGACCGGGTGCGTGACGCGCTGCTCGCCCATCCGCTCATCGGGCAGGACGAGACCGCGGAGGAGCTGACCGAGCTGCTGCTGACCGCCAACCAGGCGCACCTGCCGTGGGCGGCGTCGCGGTGAGCCGGCTCGTGCTGGCCGTGGACGGCGGCAACAGCAAGACCGACGTGGCCGTGGTGTCCGAGCACGGCGAGGTGCTGGGGGCGGGCCGCGCGGGCGGGTTCGCGCCGCAGCGCGACGGCGTGGCGGCGGCCGTGGACGTGATCGCGGCGGCGCTGGCCGCGCTGCCCGCCGGGGTGCCGCGCGACGGGTTCGCTCACGTGTCGGCCTGCCTGGCCGGGGCGGACCTGCCGGTCGAGGAGGAGGCGCTGGCCGCCGAGCTGGCCGCCAGAGAGCTGGGGGCGGACGTGGTGGTGCGCAACGACACGTTCGCGCTGCTGCGGGCCGGCGCGTCGGGGCCGTGGGGGGTGGCGGTGGTGTGCGGGGCCGGCATCAACGCCGTCGGCGTCGCGCCGTCCGGCGCGGTGGCCCGTCTGCCCGCGCTCGGGCGGCTCAGCGGCGACTGGGGCGGCGGGCAGGACCTCGGCGAGGAGGCGCTGTGGCACGCCGTACGCGCCGAGGACGGCCGGGGCCGGCCCACCGCGCTGGCCCGCCTCGTCACCTCGCACTTCGGCACGGCCACGGTCGAGGAGCTGGTGCTGGCCGTGCACTTCGGGCTGGTCGACGGCGACCGGCTGCACGAGCTCGCGCCCGGTGTGCTGGCGGCGGCCGGCGACGGCGACCCGGTGGCAAGGGAGCTGGTCGAGCGGCAGGCCGAGGAGGTGACCGTGCTGGCCGAGGTGTGCCTGCGCCGGCTCGGGCTGCTGGAGACGCCCGTGGAGGTGGTGCTCGGCGGCGGGCTGCTGACCGCGCGCGACCCGCTGATGACGAAGCTGCTGGAGGCGGGGTTCGCGCTGCGGGCGCCGCACGCCGAGCCGGTGGTGGCCGACCGGCCGCCGGTCATGGGGGCGGCGCTGCTGGGCCTGGAACGGCTGGGCGCCGCCAAGGGGGCCTTGACGGCGCTGTCCACGGCCTACGGTCCTCGCTGAGGCGATCCGGGGGTCGGGGGACGCTCCTGAGCTCTCATGACGGCGCTGCGGCCCCTGGGGAAGCGCTGTGGCCTGGGGTCGCGCTCGTGCTGCGGCCTGCGGTCGCGCTGTGGCCGGTCAGGCGCCCTCGGCGGCCATCGGGGGCTCGCCCGCGACGTCGGGGGCGCGGTGCTCGTAAGGGGTGCTGAGCACGACCGTGGTGCGGGTCGAGACGTTGGCCGAGGCGCGGATCTGCTGCAGCAGGTCCTCCAGCGCGACCGGCGAGGCCACCCGCACCTTGAGTATGTAACTTTCGTCGCCGGCCACGCTGTGGCAGGCCTCGATGGCCGTCAGGTGGGCCAGCCGCTCGGGGGCGTCGTCGGGCGCGGCCGGGTCGATCGGCTTGATGGACACGAACGCGGTCAGCGGCAGCCCCACCGCGTCGTGGTCGATGATCGCGGCGTATCCGCGGATCACGCCGCGCTTCTCCAGGCGGCGTACGCGCTGGTGCACCGCCGAGACGGACAACCCGGTCTCCCTGGCCAGGTCGGTGAAGCTCATGCGGCCGTCACGGGCCAGCAGCGTGACGATGCGGCGGTCGATCTCCTCCATCGGTCAAAGGTAGCCGGTCATGGTCACGACATGGTCCCGACCGGAGACGCTCCTCTGCGCATCGCGTGCTCGACGAGCGAGATGAGCACCTCCTTGCCCGAATCGCGGCGGCGGGCGTCGCAGCGCACGATCGGGATGTCCGCCGCCAGGCCGATGGCCGAGCGCACGTCGCCGACGGTGAAGGGGCTGGTGCCCTCGAACTGGTTGAGCGCCACGATGAACGGCTGGTCGCGCTTCTCGAAGTAGTCGACGGCGGGGAAGCAGTCGTCGAGGCGGCGGGTGTCGGCCAGCACGACGGCGCCGAGCGCGCCCATGGCCAGCTCGTCCCAGACGAACCAGAACCGTTCCTGGCCCGGCGTCCCGAACAGGTAGAGCATGTAGTCGTTGCGGATCGTGATGCGCCCGAAGTCCATCGCCACGGTGGTGGTGAGCTTGCGCTCCACGCCCGACAGGTCGTCGATGTGCGTGCCCACCTGGGTGAGCGCCTCTTCCGTGCGCAGTGGCCTGGTCTCGGAGACGGCACCGACCATGGTGGTCTTGCCCGCGCCGAAGCCCCCGGCGATCAAGATCTTGATCGCTGTCGGAAGCCGCCAACGGTCTGAGCGACCGAATTCCATCCAGCACCGCCCGTACAATTCCCGCGCATGCGCGACCCCGCCCCTGAGGTGCCGTGGTCAGTGGTACCTGTCAAGGAAAGCTGTGAAGGTCGATCCGCATGCCTGGCATCGAGACACCCTAGCAACGCCACATTTTCCACTCAAGCCGCAATCTTTTACAAGAATGAAAATGTCACGGTTTGTGACAGGACGCCCGCTTATTCGGCGATCTAACAGGCAAAGAGTCAAGTTTGTCTGTCATGTATTCAGACGAGTACTTATTCTTGCAGGTGAAAGCCCGAAACGCCGGTGAAGCCGGCCTGGAAGCCGAGCTGTCTGTGCAGGTAGAAGGCCGTGCGGGGGCTGTGGGCGCGTACCGGCTCGATCAGCTCCTGCGCCCTGCGCGCCAGCTCGGCCATCGCGGCCGTCACCTGCGAGCGCTCCACGCCGAGGGCGAGCACGTTCAGGTCGCCCCAGCTCAGGTCCCGCCGGTATGTCACGACGTCCCCGAGCAGGTGCAGGTAGCGCTGCACCTGCCGGCTGACCGCGCGCAGCTCCTCCAGGTGGGCCTTCGACCAGTCGTCGGCCGTGTAGATCCAGTGGCACAGGTCCACGAAGCAGGAGCCGCGGCTGTCGGCGTTCTCGACGTAGTGGGCCAGCGACGGCGTCGCGTGCGCGTCCCGCCAGGCCCAGGCCCGCGCCATGCCCTCCAGCATGCGGGCGAGCTGGCCGGCCCAGATGTCCTGAAGGTCGCCGAACTCCTTGACGGTGCCCAGCTCGTCGCGCAGGTCGGCTAGGAAGCGGGAGACCGCCGAGCGCGGCGCCGAGCCCCGCGCGACGTCCAGGCACTCCTTCGTCAGGCGGTCGACGTGGGAGCGGGTGAGCGCGGTGTGGTCGACGATCCTGTCCACCGCGAGGACCCACAGGGCGGCCCGGTTGACGACCTTGAGCCGGTGGGCGCCGGCCCAGGGGGCGCTGAACGCGGTGGACAAGGTCAGGGCGTGAATGAGGTCGGTGGTGAAAGCGGCAGCGGGGAACAACCCGCCGTACATTTCGGCGCACCGCCGCAGATCTCTGCCGCACTCGGCGGCCATTGCGCACGTCTCGCCGAGCTCGAACGCCTCGTCCAGCTCGTCGCCCGGCATCCTAGGGCCGCTCGACCGGCTCGCGGATCATGCCCGACGACCCCCATTTCCCCTGGATATGCACCTGTCACGGCAATTGTTTCATGATCACGCGGTATCGATCAAGGTATCAGCTGCCTGGCCGGGCAGGCGCGTTCGCCTCTCCCCCAAGCCAGCCGCGTGAAGTGCGGCGGTCAGGGCGACGCGGGAGCCGATGCCGAGTTTCGTATAGATCTTGCCGATGTGGTACTCGACGGTCTTGACGCTGATGAGCAGTTCCCTGGCGATCTGCCGGTTCGTCAGCCCGCCGGCCACCAGCATGGCCGTGCTCAGCTCCTGTGGGGTGAGGCCCAGCCGTACGGTCGCGGGCGGCTCCAGCCCGCACGCCTCCAGCTCGTGCGCACACCGCTCGGCCCGCGACTGCGCGCCGAGCCGCTGGAAGATCTCCCGAGCCGCCCCCAGCCGCTCGGCCGCCGCCCGCCGCCGCCCGGTCCTCCGCAGCAAGCGCCCCAGGTCGAGCAGCACCTTGCCCTCCTCGAACGGCCACACCCCCGCCGCCATCCCCACCGCCCGCAAGAACTCCGCCTCCGCCCCTTTTGGAACGTTCCCAGCCACAAGCACCAACCCCCGCAACCGCCCCACCTCAGCACCCACCCGCCCCTCACCCGCGGCAAGCGGTTGCGCCGCGTTGCCCGGCCGGTCCTGAGCGTGTCTCTCGTATGTGGAGAGCAGCCGCTCCGCCTCTTCCAGTCGGCCGTCGGCGACGAGGGCCTCGATGCGTTCAGGACGCGGGTCGGGGGCGAACAGCGCCCCGCACCCGGGGTCACCGCACTCCCCCTCCGGGAGCGGGCCGGCGCCGAGCGAGGCCAGGGCGAGCTCGGCCTGCCGCTCTCCCAGCGCGTGCCGCATCCCGCGGGCGGTCGTGGCGGCGGACCTGGCGTGCGCGAGCGCCCGTTCGTGCTCGCCCTTGGCCGCCAGCGGGGCCACACAGGCCACCTCCAGCAGGGGCAGCAACCAGCGCTGGCCGAGCGCCGTCGCCTCGGCCAGAGCCTCCTCGGCCCCGGCCACCGCCTCGTCCCACCGCGCCATCTCGTGATCGGCGACGGCCCGCAATCCAGCGGCCAGCAGCCGATGCTGCGCCAAGGTCCCGGCCGCGCCCACCACCCGCCTGAGCACGCTCCCGGCCGCAGCCACGGCTCCCTGCTGGAGCAACGCCACCGCACCGGCCAGCCCGTCGTCCGATGCCGAGCCGGCCTCGGACGACGCGACGCAGGCCAGGGCCCTGGTCAGGGCCAGGATGTCGTGGGGGCGGGCGGCCGGGCTCTGGATGGGCTGGTCGATCACCTGGCGGGCCCATGCCGCCGCCTCCACAGGGTCGCCCGTCACCAGGTGCAGCCAGGCCAGTTGCTCGGCGACGTCGGCGGCGTGCCCCGGCTCGGCGTGCCGCCACGCCTCGGACAGCAGCTCGTACGCCGCCTCGAAGCGCCCGGCGGCCAGGGCGAGCCGGCCCAGCACGTACCGGCGGGCGGGGCGCGGGTCGGTGTTGCGCGCGGCGGCGAGCCGGGCGGCGTGCAGCACGTCGCCGCCGATGAGCACATGTTCCAGGACGGCCGTACGCAGCTCGTCGCGCCTCCCGGCCGGCTCGGTCAGCCCGGCGGCCCGGTCGAGATGGGCGGCGGCCTCCCGCCAGAGCCCGTGCTGCGCCGCCTTGACCGCGAACCCCGCCAGCTCCTCGGCCAACTCCCCATCCGGCCCGAACGCGGCAGCGGCGCGATGCCGCAACGCCGCACCGGTGTCATCGGCCACCCCTGCGGCGGCCAGGTGCAGGCGGGCCCTGGCGGCAGGCCCGATGCCGTCGTAGGCCGCCGCCCTGGCGAGCGGCTCAGGAAAGTCGACCAGCCGCCCACCCACCTCCCGCAGCAGCCCAGCGGCCTCCGCCTCCTCGAAGGCCTCCAGCGGCACACCGCCGCAGCCGACGCCGCCGACGGACACAGGCGCGGCCACGGTCGCGGCCACGTGCAGCGGTGTCGGCCCGCCCAGCACCGCGCACGCCGCCACCAGCCGCGCGGTGTCGGGCCCGCAGGCGCGCAGCCGCCGCTCGAAGCCCCTGCGGTACGTCCCCGGCGCAGGCAACCGGGCCCCGGGATCGTCCAGCACGCCGTGGGCCAGCGTGCCCAGCAACTCTCGGACGTGCAGCGGATTGCCCAGGGTGTGCTCCCACAACCGCCGCACCGCCCCCGCCCCGAGCCGCTCCGACGGGCGGCTCCGGAGCGACACGTCCGCCCCCGGCACCGCACGATCGTGACCGTCCCGAAGGAGAGCCTGCGAGTGAGGCCGATCTAGGGAGTGGCCCGCTCCTGCCCAGGCCGCTCCCCCGCGCTCAGGGACCGCACCCGGCTTCACCTCGGCCTCCGGCCATGAGAGCAGGGCGGCGAGGTCGCCGGGCGTCAGACCCTCGAGGGTCAGGCGCAGGGTGGAGTCACCGGTGAGCGACCGCCGCAGCCCCTCAGGCAGCCACGGGTCGGAAATATCACGACACGCGACGACGACGAGGACCCGTCCCGCCCGCAGGTGCCGCAGCACGTACGCGAGAGCCCGCGACGACGCCCGATCAACCCACTGCGCGTCGTCCACGACCACGACGCACCCCCGCTCGGCCACCCGCGAAAGAGCCGCACACACCATCTCCCCGGCGGCACATGCACCGAGGCGCCCAGAGCCGGAAGTCCTGGGACGGCCCGCACAGGAACGGTCCTCAGGGACGATGACGCCCGCGCCGGCGAGCGCGGCAAGGGCCGTCCCGCCCTCGAAGGCACCCGCATCAAGCGGCCCGGCGCCCGAAACGCGGGCGGCTTCATACGCGAGTTGGCGCACGACGCCGAGCCGGAGCCCGCGCTCGCCCTCCGCACCGCTGACCGCCAGCGTGCACACTCCCTTGGCGCCGCTCACGGCCGGCGCGCCAGCTCCCTCGGCGCCGCCCACCGCCGGCGCGCTGACGCCCTTCGCGCCCGGCTCCCCGCCAGGCGCCGACGAACGCAGGGCCTCGTGGATGAGCGCGGTCTTGCCGATGCCCTCCGGCCCTTCGACGGCCACGATCCTGACGGCCCCCGCAAGGGCCACCCGCAGCTCCCCGCGCAGGAGGGCGAGCTCCCGCGTCCTGCCGACGAACATGCGAACTCCCTCCGCCGCCCTCGCCATCCCAGAGCGGCGGTGCGAGCACTTGATACACCACCTCAGCAGGCGGGCCGGCGCAGCAGCCCCCAGGCGGCGGTGGCGTCGTCGTGGCGCTTCCCGCGTACGGGCCCCCGCTCGCTCTCCAGCGCCCGCACGGCGGAGATCACCGCGTCCGGCCCGCGCCCGGCGAGCAGGCCGAGCACGGTCTCCCAGCGCCACCCGTACCAGTCGACGAGCCGTGCCACCCCGTCGGTGAACACCCCGGCCCCGCGCACGTCACGGGCGGGAAGGTCGCCGGTGACGCTCTGGCGGGCGGCCTCCGGCCTGGCGGCGGCGACCCAGAACCCGCCGGGCGCGTTGCGCAGCCGGCGTACCAGCTCCACGCTGTACGGCCGCCCGCCGGGCAGCCGCTCCAGCCGGTCGTCCGACACCACCCGCACCCCGCCCCCGGCCAGGGAGAGCACGACCGGCGAGTCCCCGAGCACGAGGTACTCCAGCCGCTCGCGCACCCGCACCAGCGCCACGGTGGCGGACGGCGAGTCGGGGTTGGCGAGGTCGCAGAAAGGAGCGTGGCCGGCGGCGGTGGCCTCGATGGCGCGTTCCAGGACCACGGCGAGCGGATCAGGGGCGTCGCGGGACAGCTCGGCGGCCAGCGCCCCGCCGAGCCGCCCCACCAGCCAGGCGACGTCGTGCACGCACCCGCTGTCGACGCCGGGCGCGGCCGTGGCGCCGTCGAGCACGGCGATCCAGGACGGCCCGGCGACCACGAGGTCCTCGTTGGGACGCGCGGACCCGGGCCTGGTGGCGTACGTGACCTGCTGGAACACGCCCGTCAGACGACGACCAGCTCGCGCGGCGTGTTGTTGAGCCGCTCGTAGCCGCCGTCGGTGCAGACCACGATGTCCTCGATGCGCGCGCCGTGGCGGCCGGGCAGGTAGATGCCGGGCTCGACGGAGAACGCGAACCCGGGCTCCATCGGCTCGCCGTTGCCGGCCACGATGTACGGCTCCTCGTGCGTCTCGATGCCGATGCCGTGCCCGGTGCGGTGGACGAAGTGGTCGCCGTGGCCGGCGGCGGCGATGACGTCGCGGGCGGCGGCGTCGATCGACTCGCACGACACGCCCGGACGGACCGCGCGGCAGGCGGCGTCCTGGGCCTGGCGCAGCACCTCGTAGTAGGCGGCGAACTCGGCCGGCGGCTCGCCCACGCTGTACGTGCGGGTGGAGTCGGAGCAGTAGCCGTTGTGCAGCGCGCCGCCGATGTCGACCACGACGGGCTCGCCGGCCTGGATGACCCGGTCGGACACGTCGTGGTGCGGGCTGGCGCCGTTGGGGCCGGAGGCGACGATGACGAAGTCGACGGTGGCGTGGCCGGAGGCGAGGATGGCCTCGGCGATGTCCCTGGCCACCTCGCGCTCGGTGCGCCCGGCGCGCAGCAGCCCGGGCACCTGCCGGTGGACGCCGTCGATGGCCTCGCCGGCCTGCCGCAGCGCCGCCACCTCGGCGGGTGACTTGCGCATCCGCAGCTCTCGCAGCACGCTGCCGGCCAGCACCTGCTCGGTGCCGGGCAGCGCCTCTCGGAAGCGCAGCGACGACATGGCCCACATGCGGTCGGCCAGCCCCACCCTGGCCGGGCGGCCGAGGCGGGCGGCGGCGATCGCGTACGGGTCGTCGGTCTCGTCCCACGCCACGAACTCCAGCCCCAGCCTGGACGCCGGCGACGCCTCGGCGGCGGGCAGCTCGAGACGGGGCACCATCATGTACGCCTCCCCCGAGGCCGGCACCACCAGGCACGTCAGCCTCTCCAGCGGCTTGGCGTCGTAGCCGCTGACGTAACGCAGGTCGGGGCCCGGCGTGAGCAGCAGGGCGTCGAGACCGGCTTTGGCGGTGGCCTCCTGGACGGCGGCGAGACGGGACACGGGATACAGATCTGAGGACGTCACAGGCCCAATCTACTCGTACGTCCACCGCCTAAAATCCGCGAAAAGGTCTCACCACGCCGCATCTCATGGCTACTCCAGGTTCACGGTCGATCACGTATTGTGGGGCCAATTGTCCAGTTCCCTGCGCTTCGAGAGTGAGACCATGGTCGACGTCATAGGCGCGGCCGAGCTGCTCGGGCACGAGAGCGAGGCCGAGATGCTCGCCGTACGGCTGGCGCACGCCCAGCGGCTGGGCAACATGGGCTGGGCGGAGTGGCACCTGCACACCGGCGAGACGACCTGGTCCGAGCAGGTCTACGTGATCTTCGGCCGCGACCCCGACGACGGTCCCATCGCGCTGCCCGACCTGGCCGAGCACGTCGATCCCGCCGACGTGGCCACGCTCGACCGGCTGCTGTGGTCGGTGGTGCAGGGCGTAGAGCCGGTGCAGGCGGAGTTCCGCATCCGCCGCGACGCCGGGGACGTACGGGACCTGCGCGTCGTGCTCGAACCCCTGCCGGGCCCCGGCGGCACGATCGGCATGCACGGCGTCATCCAGGACATCACCGGCCGCCGCCGCGCCGAGCGCATGGTCTCCGAGTCGCGCCGCCAGCTCCTGGAGGCCCGCGAGCAGGCGGCCGAGGAGCGGCACGTGATGCTGGCGCTGCGCGAGGCGATCCTGCCGGCGCCGGTCGGCTGCCTGGACCTGCCGCACACCAGGGTCGCCGTGCGGTACGTGCCGGCCGAGAAGACCGCGAACCTGGGCGGCGACTGGTTCGAGACCGCGCCCGCCCCCGACGGCCGGCTGCTGCTCACCATCGGCGACGTCTCAGGTCACGGCCTGCCGGCGATCTCCCGGATGGCCCAGCTCCGCCACGCCCTGGTCGGCCTGGCGATGACGGGGCAGGCCGCCAACCGGCTGCTCGACTGGCTGAACGACCTGGTCATGCACCAGCTCAAGGACACCACCGCCACCGCGATCGTGGGCCACCTCGACCCGGCGACCCGGGTGTTCGCCTGGGGGCAGGCGGGGAACCTGGCGCCGATCCTGGTACGCGACGGGGTGGCCAGCCAGCTCGCCAAGCCCAGAGGGGTGCTGCTGGGGGCGGCGTCCGGCAGCCCGTACGAGCTGGCCACCACCCGGCTGCTGCCCGGCGACCTGCTGCTGATGTTCACCGACGGGCTGGTCGAGCGGCGGGTCCGCGACATCGACGTGGGCCTGGACCTGGTACTGGCCGCCGCCCGCCGGCTGTCCGCCCACGACCTGGACGACGGCCTCGACGCCCTCCTGACCGACATCGGCGGCCCGAACCCGGAGGACGACGCCTGCCTCGTCGCGGTCGGCATCCTCGACGCCTGACAAGGGCCTGTGAGCTGGGGTGGGCGGGATGTCGGTGCGGGGTGGCAGCATGGGTCGCGTGCTGATGCTCCTGGACACCCCGTCCCTCTACTTTCGCGCCTTCCACGGCGTCCCCGAGTCGATCAAGGCTCCCGACGGGTCGCCCGTCAACGCCGTGCGCGGGCTCATCGACATGATCGCCACCCTCGTCCGCCAATACGCGCCTGACCAGCTCGCCGCGACGATGGACGCCGACTGGCGGCCGGCGTTCAGGGTGGCGGCGATCCCCACGTACAAGGCGCACCGGGTGGCGCACGGCGACACGGAGGTGGTGCCCGAGGCGCTGGTGCCGCAGATCGCGGTCATCCAGGAGGTGCTCGACGCCCTCGGCATCGCCCGCCTCGAGTCGCCCGGCTACGAGGCCGACGACGTGATCGGCACGCTGACCGCCCAGGCCGGCGGCGCCGTCGACATCGTGACCGGCGACCGCGACCTGTTCCAGCTCGTCGACGACTCCCGCCCGGTCCGCGTCCTCTACACCGCGCGCGGCATCCGCAACCTGCAGATCGCCGACGAGGCGTTCGTCACGGCCAAATACGGCATCCCCGGCCGTTCCTACGCCGACTTCGCCACCCTGCGCGGCGACCCCAGCGACGGCCTGCCCGGCGTGTCCGGCGTCGGCGAGAAGACCGCCGCCGCGCTGATCACCCGGTTCGGCTCGCTCGCCGGCCTGCTGGACGCGCTCGACGCGGGCGAGACCGACGGCTTCCCGGCCGGCAGCCGCACCCGCCTGGCCGCCGCCCGCGACTACCTGCGCGTCGCCCCGGCGGTGGTCGAGGTGGCCAAGGAGGCGCCGCTGCCCGACGCCGACCTGACGCTGCCGTCCAAGCCCCGCGACGCGGAGGCCCTGGTCGCCCTGGCCGACCGCTGGGGCATCGACGGCCCGCTCAACCGCCTCCTCGACGCCCTCGCCAAGTGACTCGCCAAGTGACCCGCCAAGTGACCCGCCGAGGGAGGCTCAGGCGCTGAGGAAGGCCCGCACGGCGTCCTGGGCGGCCTCGCGCAGGCGGGCGTGCACGAGCGCGTTCTCCTCCCGGTCCGTACGCACCTCCACGATGCGCGGCCCCTCCCCCCGCAGCGCCTTGGGCAGCTCACCGATGTCGGAGACGAGCGTGTACGGCGTGCCGGTGGCGGCCGCCACATACCCGAGATCCACCCCGTGCGGCGTGCCGAAGACCCGCTCGAACGGATCCCGCACCGCCGCCTGGGGCAGCAGCGAGAAGATGCCGCCCCCGTCGTTGTTGACCACGACCAGGCACAGGTCGGGCCGCGGCTCGCGGGGCCCGAGTATGAGCCCGTTCTGGTCGTGCAGGAACGACAGATCGCCCATCAGCGCGTACGAGGGCCCGTTGTGCGCCAGCGCGGCCCCCATGGCGGTGGACACGAGCCCGTCGATGCCCGAAGCGCCCCTGTTGGCCATGAACCGGATGCCCCGCCTGGGCCGCATCGCCTGGTCGAGGTCGCGGATCGGCATCGAGGACCCGCAGAAGAGCAGGGCGCCGTTCGGCAGCGCGTCGACGAGGTCCCTGGCCAGGCGCGGCTCGCTGCTGCCGGTCAGGTCGAGCACCTCGTCCATGACCGACCTCACCGCGAGGTCGGCCTGCCGCCAGGCGTGCAGCCAGCTGTCGTCGCCGGAGGCGACCGGGATCTCCACGGCCTGCGCCACCTGGGTGGCTGAGCGGGTCGGGTCGGGCCAGCGGTCGAGGTCGGGCGCGACCACGATGTGCTCGCCGGCCCGCGCGAGCCACGACAGCAGCGGGCGCGACAGCCCTGGACGTCCGAGCGTCACCACGACGTCGGGCCGGTGGCCGTCGGCGAACTCGGGCGTGCCGAGCAGGTAGTGGTAGGTGGAGATGGCGTGGTCGCCGTAGCGGCCGCCGCCGCTGGGCTCCGACAGCACCGGCCAGCCCGCCATGCCGGCCGCGGCGACGTAGCGGCGCACGTTGGCGGCGCCGTCGCCGACCACGAGCACGCCGCGCCTGGTCGGCGGCAGGTGCAGGGCGATGGGCGGGGGCGCGACCCTGGCCCGCACCCACGGCCCGTTGGTGCCGCCGTCGAGCGGCTCGCACCACTCGGTGTCGCCGTCGGGGATCAGCGGCTCCCTGAAGGCCAGGTTGAGGTGGACGGGGCCGGGGTTGCCCGCCCCCGCGGCGCGCTGGTAGGCGCGGCAGGCCAGCGAACGCCAGTAGGCGACCTGGCCCGGACGGTCCTCGGGCACGCCGACCTCGGCGAACCAGCGGGTCGCGGAGCCGTACAGCTTGAGCTGGTCGATCGTCTGGTTGGCGCCGGTGCCGCGCAGCTCGGGCGGGCGGTCGGCGGTCAGCACGAGCAGCGGCACGCCCGACTCCGCGGCCTCGACGACGGCCGGGTGGAAGTTCACGGCGGCGGTGCCGGACGAGCAGATCAGCGCGACCGGCCGCTCTGAGCGCTTGGCGAGCCCCAGCGCCAGGAACGACGCCGAGCGCTCGTCGATGCGGACGTGCAGGCGCACCCGCGACTCGGCGTGCAGCGCCATGGCCAGCGGTGCGGAACGCGAGCCTGGCGCCAGCACCACGTCGGTCAGGCCGCAACGCACCAGCTCATCGACCAGCACCGTGGCCAGCGCGGTAGCGGGGTTCAACGGGACGCCTCCTGCTTCCGGCGAAGCCACTGGGGAGATTCAATCTCAAATGCCGACAAATCACGAAATTTCACCGAGGGACGGCGCGCCGACGCACCGGACCTGAGGGGCCGGTCGGGAAGCCGCGTGCGGGCCTGGATCGGCGACGGCAGGTGGGACCTGACGGTCTGCCCGGAAGGCCGCGCGGTCCGGCAGACCACGGGGGAACGCGTCACGACCCTCCCTGCACCCGCTGTCCGACCTGTCGCCATTAACCTTACGAGCATGTGGAGGAACCCGTCGCATCCGGACCGTCCGCTGCATGCCATCGTGCAGCCTCCGGGACCTGCTCTCTTCGCGGCGATCCGCGACGCGCTGGCGGGCGACGGGCCCGCCGTGCTCCCGCTCGTCCCCGGCCACGAGGGGCCCGCCATCGAGGCGCTGCGGCCCACCCACGTCGGCGGCGTCCCCCGCGACGACGGCGCCGGCGTGCCGGACGACGTGGCGGTCGTGATCTCCACCAGCGGCAGCACGGGCGCCCCCAAGGGCGTGCTGCTCTCGGCCGCCGCCCTGCGCGCCTCGGCGACGGCCTCGCTCCGCCGCGTCGGGGCGGTCAAGGGCGAGCGCTGGCTGTGCTGCCTGCCCGTCGCCCACGTCTCGGGCCTCCAAGTCCTGGTACGCGCCCTGCTCTCCGGCAGCGAGCCGGTGATCCACCCCTCGTTCGACCCCCACGCGGTGCTGGGCTCCGGCGCCGACCACGTCTCCATGGTCCCCACCCAGCTCCACCGGCTGGTCGAGATGGGGGCCGACCTGTCGGCGTTCAGGTCGATCGTGCTCGGCGGCGCCGCACCCCGTCCCGGCCTGCTCGACCGGGCCCGTGAGCTGGGCGCGCGGGTGGTGACGACGTACGGGAGCAGCGAGACCTCAGGCGGCTGCGTCTACGACGGACGGCCGCTCGACGGCGTCGACCTCAAGATCGGCGAGGACGGCCTGATCAGGATCGCGGGCCCGGTGCTGTTCTCCGGCTACCGCTTCGACCGGCCGCCCGCCCCGCTCGACGGCGGCTGGTTCGTCACCTCCGACCTCGGCGAGCTGGACGGCGGGCGGCTGCGCGTGCTGGGCCGTGCCGACGACGTCATCAACACCGGGGGCGAGAAGGTGGTGGCCGCCGCGGTGACCGCCGTCCTGGCCGCCCACCCGGAGGTGGCCGACGCGGCCGTGATCGGCGTACCCGACCCAGAGTGGGGCGAGCTGGTCACCGCCGTCATCGTCCCCGCCGACCCCGGCGCGCCTCCCACACTTTCGCAATTGCGGGCATTCTGCCGCGATAGGCTGCCTCCTCACGCTGCCCCGCGCGACCTGCGGCTGATGTCCCGGCTGCCCCTGCTGCCGAACGGAAAGACCGATCTGGTACGCCTGAGGGCAGGAACCTGACGAGTTGCGGCTGCGTCATAGTGGGGAGAAGGAGGGAGCCTTCATGGACCACACCCGCAAGATGTGGGCATCCGCGGCCGTCGTCGGCGTCATCGTCGTCGGAGGTGCCTCTGTCGCGGCGGCCGCTTCGGCGGGCAAGCTCGACCAGGTCGCGAGGGAGACCCGAGCCCAGATCGAGAAGACCGGCGAGCAGCCGCGTCCCGAGACCACCGACGGCGTCGTGGTCTCCACAGAGGTCAACCCCGACCCCCGCGAGGTGCTCAGATACTGGAGCGACCAGCGGATGGAGGACGCCCAGCCGATGCCGATGCCCGAGGTGGGCAGGCTGGAGACCAGTGACGCGGCCCCGGGCGGGCGTCGTTCCGGCGAGGTCGAGTCGGGAGAGATCGCCGGCCTGCCGGAATAAGACCAGGGGCGGGGCGGTTGCCTATGTGGGCGATCCGCCCCTTTTCACCCCGCATCGATGCGCACGGGAACAAATGACGGCGATTGGCGTTATTGATACTGGTGCGCCGTGCGGACGCGAACCCGCCCCACCACAACCTGCCTGATCGCTTCCACTCCGTACGGAGGAGGTGTCCTCATGCCCAGAACCGCCGTGGCGACCCCACCCGTAACTCTCGACCAGCTGATTGAACGAGGGCGAAACCAGGGTCACCTCTCTCTGGCGGAGCTGCGTGACGCTTTCGCGGAGGCCGGTATCAGCCCCTCTGAAGGCCGCACGATCCTGCGCGAACTGTCAGAGGCCGGCGTGAGCCTGGCCGCCGAGAACGAGCCGTCGCTCAGCACCACCGCCCCCACGCCCAAGAAGGCCACCACCAGGAAGAGCACCTCGCGGGCAAAGACTACCGGCCGCAAGGCCGGCGAGGCAAAAACCTCCGCGAAGACGCAGACGGGCTCCGAAACGAAGCCTGAGCACGTGGAGGACGTCCCCGAGGACCTCGCCGTCAACGGTGAGGACCCCGACGTCGACAACGAGCCGCTCGACCTGGACGACACCGCGTCCGTCATGGGCGACTCGGTGCACACCTACCTCAAGTCCATCGGCCGCCGCACCCTGCTCACCGCCGCCCAGGAGGTCGAGCTGGCCCGGCGCATCGAGGCCGGCCTCTACGCCGAGTACAAGCTGGAGACCCAGCCCGACCTGCCCGAATCCATGTGCGAGGACCTCCACCTCGTCGTCGAGGACGGCAAGCAGGCCAAGGACCACATGCTGGAGGCCAACCTGCGCCTCGTGGTGTCGGTGGCCAAGAAGTACACCGACCGCGGCATGTCCCTGCTGGACGTCGTCCAGGAGGGCAACCTGGGCCTCATCAGGGCCGTGGAGAAGTTCGACTACACCAAGGGCTTCAAGTTCTCCACGTACGCGATGTGGTGGATCAGGCAGGCCATCCAGCGCGGCTTCGCCGACTCCGCCAGGACGATCCGGCTGCCCGTACACGTGCTGGAGATGCTGTCCAAGCTGTCGCGGGTCGAGCGTGACATGCACCAGCGGCTGGGCCGCGAGCCCACGCCCGAGGAGCTGGCCGTCGAGCTCGACAAGACGCCCGACCAGATCGAGGAACTGCTGCGCACCAGCCGGCAGCCCATCTCCCTCAACGCGACGATCGGCGAGGACGGCGAGACCACGATCGGCGACCTCATCGAGGACGTCGACTCCCCCGAGGCTTCGGAGATCGTCGACCGCCAGCTGCTGGGCGACCAACTGCGCGGCGTGCTCGACAACCTCTCGCCGCGCGAGTCGAAGATCATGGCCCTGCGCTTCGGCCTCGTGGACGGCAAGCCGCACACCCTCGACGAGATCGGCAAGCACCTGGGACTGACGAGGGAGCGAATCCGCCAGCTCGAGAAGGAGTCGCTCTCCAAGCTCCGCCACCCCAGCAACACCCGCCCACTCCTGGACTGGGCAAGCTAGCACCACCCGCCCGGCCCGATCGGGCGTACACATGCGAAGAGCCCCGGTGACCCCACCGGGGCTCTTCGTCGTTCACGACCCTGACCGCCGAAGCGCCGTCAGGGCCGCGGGAGAGTCAGCGGGCGGCGGGGACGCGCGACGGGACGTGCGGGATGCCCCAGAGGCGGTTCTCCTCGCGCAGCGTGCGCAGCCGGTTGACCTCGGCCGTCCACATGGCGCCCTCGGGCGTCGCCCTGGCCTTGCGCCGGGCGATCCGGTCGTCGTAGGCCTTCACCCCGAACGTGGCCCGCTGCCCCGCCTCGGCGGCACGCAGCGCCTCGGTCAGCGCGCGGTCGAACGCCAGCCCCGCGGCACGCAGCTCGACCTCGTCGGCGTCGGCGGCCCGCAGCTCCCGCAGCGTGCGCTCGGCCTCCCTGGCCTTGTCGAGCAACTCGGGGAAGCTCTTGGCTATCTCCTGGTCCGCGTGGTAGCGGACCTCTGCCTCCCGGCTCACCCGCGGACGGAAAAACGCCATCGACCCGGCCCTTTCACACTGTCGGTACTCGTTCAACGGCCAAGGGTACGCCGTCCCGCGACACGTGCGGAAATCGCCCTGGCGCCAGCGCCTTTACATAGTAAGATGATCACCATGCCCGCCAAGAGACCTCCGGTCCCCCTCTCCCGTGAGCGGATCATCGAGGCCGCGCTGCACATCGCCGACAGCCAGGGCCTGCGCCGCCTCACGATGCGCCGGCTGGGCGACGCGCTGCAGGTCGAGGCGATGGCCATCTACCACCACCTGCCCCGGGGCAAAGAGGCGCTGATGGACGCGCTGGCCGAGCACGTCACGGCCGTCCACGTCGAGCCAGGCCCGACCTGGCAGGAGACGGCCAAGGCGTGGTGCCGGGCGAGCAGGGAGCTGCTGCGCGACCACCCCGGCGTGCTCGCCCTGGCGCTCACCAAGCCGCCCAAGGGCGCCACCATGATCACGATCAGGGAGCAGATCGACCAGCTCACCGACGCCGGCCTGCCCGACGCCGCCGAGGCCGTGCGCGCGCTGCGGGCCTTCGTCTTCGGCAGCGTGGCGGTCGAGGTGCAGCAGTCGGGCTGGGCGGACCCCGAAGTCGATGAATGGGTCAGGCGGGACGAAAGAGCCGATGTGGACTTCGAGCGCGGACTCGACGCTCTTCTCAAGGGTTTGCAAACGTGATGCGCGTGGCGCGCTTGGCCGGTTATCCTGCATAAGGCACGCTGTGTCGAAGGTCACACGGTTCGGGGACCCTCCTGTAACAGTCCTAACGGACTATGTCGAAACGTGTGACTCAGGTCGCACACTTGCCAGCACAACTACCCGAGCCGGCTCCCGCCCCTCCATCACGGGAGCATCCCACGAGATATCGGAGGCACGCCGATGTGCCCGCACGACCCGGCCTGTCCGGATGCCGAGGCGCCGGACCGCGAAGCGGCCCGCACCCTCGCCAGCCACCCCGAACAGGGGTGGAGCCTGCTCTGCAACGGCGTCGTCCTGTTCGAGGACACCGGAGAGCTCCTGCCCAGCGGCACCGCCATCGCTCCGCACCGCCCTGTCGTAGGCGCGGCCTGACCTCAAAGTCGGGCGCCGGGACACGCCGCCCCGGCACCACCGCCACCGGCCCGCCGAGGCGCGGCCGGACCCGCTGAGGCGCGGCGACGAGCGGCCGGCCGAGTGACCACACCTCCCGGCCGCCACCCCGCCCTCACGAACAGCGAAACGAGCGCCCGAACCTCCCGGCCTGGACGCCGCCTCTGTCGAAGAATCAGGCGGCCCGTACGTAGCTCCCGAGGGCTAGGCGTATCGGGTGATCCATTGTGCGACGATCTCGCCCACCCGGGCGGGGTCCCGTTTCAGGTCGTGCCCCTCCCCCGGCAGCACCACCAGCCGGGTCGCGTCCGCCGCGTCGGGCACACCGAACGGGTCGCGATCGCCGTTCACCACCAGCACGTCCACCCCGGCCGCACGCAGCTCGTCGGCGCGGGACCGTTCGGGCTTGCCCGGCGGGTGCAGCGGAAAGGCCAGCGCCACCACGGCGGCCGCGCCGACGGCCTCGGCCGTACGGCAGGCCACCCGCGCCCCGTTGCTCCGCCCGCCCTGCACGAGCGGCAGGTCCGGCAGGCGCTTGCGCAGCTCGTCCAGGACGACCTCCCACGCCTCGTCCTGCCGGGCGGGCGAGCCGGGCGCCCGCGCCCCCGCCACCCGGAACGCCTGCGTCACCCGGACCACCGTCGCCCCGGCCTCCAGCGCCGCCGCGCGCACGGCCAGCAGGTCGGGCGCGTCCACGGTGCCGGCCGAGCCGTGGGTCAGCACCAGCAGCAGCCGCGGGTCGCCGGCCTCGTCGATCTCGGCCAGCGCCGGCCCCCTCGGGGTCATCACCTGCATGGCAGCACCGTACCTGCGAAGGATCCCGCGCTAGCTCTCAGGTCGGATGACGGCGCGCCGAGATGGGAGCATGATGGATCTCATGCCAGAAAAATCCCTCCGGGACGACTTGCAGGCCACGCTCGAAGCTCGTCGTGATCTGGGCCCGGAGTACGAGGCCGCCCTCATCGACGCGTTCGTCGAGCGCCTCGACGCCACCATCGCCCACCGCGTGCACGCCGAGCTCGAACGGCACGACGCCGTTCCCAGGGGGAAGCAGACCAGCCCGGCCGCGCCGATGGTGCCCATCGTCCTCGGCTCGCTGGCTCTCGGCATCCCGCTGACCGGGGTCGCAGGGGCGACCGCGGGCGGCTATGGCCTGGTGATCGCCTGGCTCGCGATCGTCGTCGTCAACGTGGCAGCAGCCGCCGCCGTCATGCGCCGCCGCTGAGAGTCCCGTGACCAGGCCGCTGCTCAAGCGCCACCGAACGCCGCGACCAGACCCAGGCCGCACGCCCGGCATCCTTCGCCACTGAGCCGCCCGTGCCCGGACGCGGGGGCGCGGCCGTCCGGCACGGGTCTGAGTCGGTCTCAGCGGGGATCAGGCGTCGCGGTGGTAGCGGAGGCGGACTTCGGCGGCGAGGGCCTCGTTCTCGTGTTCCAGCCCGTACGTCCACACCCGGTCGGCGTCGTCCGCCCGCCCGCGTAGCGGCAGGGTGCGGGCCAGGAGCTCGATGGCGAGAGCGCCGGTCCGGGCGTCGGCGCCGCCTTCGACGCTCTCGGCGAACTCCGCGCAGGCGAGCTCCAGATGCGCGATGCCGAGCTGCACCCGCAGCCCCGGCACCTCGTCCTCGGGCGCGAACTCCAGGGCGTCCAGCAGCACCTCGGCCGCCGCCCCTGGCTCTCCGTGCTCGACCATCAGGTCGGCGAGCCGCTGGGCGGCGTGCGCACCGACCCGCTCGTCCCCCGCCTGCATGCCGGCCTCCATGGCCGCGCGCAGCTCCTTCTCGGCCTCCTCCAGGTTGCCGTCGCGGACGGCGAGCCGGGCCAGGGCGAGGTGGGCGAGCGGCACGTACGCGGGCGTGCCCACCCCCAGCACGGCCTGCCAGGCGGCCCTGGCCTGCTCGTCGCGCTCCTCGCGCTCGAACCCCTGGGCGAGATGGCAGGCGGCCTGGGCGGCGTATTCGGGGTGGCCGGTGGCCAGCGCGGTCCTGGCGGCCTTCCTGGCGGCCTCGACGTCGCCGCGCTGCTCCAGCACGACGGCGAGGCCCACGGCGGCCTGGGCCCTGTCGGGCTCGTCGGGGTCGCCGGCCAGCTCGCCCAGGATGGCCGCGGCGGCGTCGAGGTCGCCGCGTTCGGCCAGGCGGCGGGCGGTGTCGAGAGGCGAGGTCTCCAGCTCTGAGGACGTCAACGGAGCTCCTTGTGGGGACGGTCGCCCTGAGCCTAACGACTTCGAGCGATCATGTCTGCTCACTTGACGCCCTGCGAATGGCGGGCGGGTGGGAGCCCCGCCCGCCAGGAGCCGCTCAGTCCTCGTACGCCTCCAGCGGCGGGCAGGAGCACACCAGGTTGCGGTCGCCGTAGGCCTGGTCGATGCGGCGCACCGGCACCCAGTACTTGCCCTCGCGCAGCGACGGCACCGGGTAGGCGGCCTCGCTGCGGCTGTAGGGGTGCGGCCACTCGTCGGCGCTGACCGACTCGGCCGTGTGCGGCGCGTTGCGCAGCGGGTTGTCGGTCTTGTCGTAGTCGCCCGAGGCCACCTTGGCGATCTCGCCGCGAATGGCGATCATGGCGTCCACGAACCGGTCGAGCTCGGCGAGGTCCTCGCTCTCGGTGGGCTCGATCATCAGCGTGCCGGCCACGGGGAACGACATGGTCGGCGCGTGGAAACCGTAGTCGATGAGGCGCTTGGCCACGTCGTCCACGGTGACGCCGGTCTCCTTGGTGATCTGCCGCAGGTCGATGATGCACTCGTGCGCGACCAGGCCGCCGCGGCCGGTGTAGAGCACCGGGTAGTGCGGGGCCAGCCGGCGAGCGAGGTAGTTGGCCGACAGGATGGCCTGCTGCGTGGCGGCGGTGAGCCCCTCGGCGCCCATCATCCTGACATACGCGTACGAGATGGGCAGGATGCCGGCCGACCCGTACGGCGCCGCGGAGACGGGCCCGACCGGCGTGCCGCCGCGCAGCGGGTGGCCGGGCAGGTAGGGGGCCAGGTGGGCGCGGACCGCGACGGGCCCGACGCCGGGGCCGCCGCCGCCGTGCGGGATGCAGAAGGTCTTGTGCAGGTTGAGGTGGGACACGTCGGCCCCGAACTCGCCCGGCTTGGCCAGGCCGACGAGGGCGTTGAGGTTGGCGCCGTCGACGTAGACCTGGCCGCCGGCCTCGTGCACCTTGGCGCAGACCTCGGTGATGGACTCCTCGTACACGCCGTGCGTGGACGGGTACGTCACCATGATCGCGGCCAGCGCGTCGCGGTGCTTGCCGATCTTGGCGTCGAGGTCGGTCAGGTCCACGTTGCCGTCGTCGTCGCAGGCCACGACGACGACCCGCATGCCGGCCATGACGGCGCTGGCGGCGTTGGTGCCGTGGGCGGAGGACGGGATGAGGCAGACGTCGCGCTCGCCCTCGCCGTTGGCGCGGTGGTAGGCGCGGATGGCCAGCAGCCCGGCGAACTCGCCCTGGGAGCCGGCGTTCGGCTGGATGGAGACGGCGTCGTAGCCGGTCACCTCGGCCAGCCAGCTCTCCAGCGTGCCGATCAGCTCGCGGTAGCCCTCGGACTGCGCCTCGGGGGCGTAGGGGTGCACGGCCGCGAACTCCGGCCAGGTGATGGGCTCCATCTCGGTGGTCGCGTTCAGCTTCATCGTGCAGGAGCCGAGCGGGATCATCGACCGGTCGAGCGCGATGTCCTTGTCCTGGAGCCTGCGCAGGTAGCGCAGCATCGCGGTCTCGGAGCGGTGCTGGTGGAA
Organism: Nonomuraea sp. NPDC049504; assembly: GCF_040676845.1. NCBI lineage: Bacteria > Bacillati > Actinomycetota > Actinomycetes > Streptosporangiales > Streptosporangiaceae > Nonomuraea > Nonomuraea sp. NPDC049504. Next base: position 43,613 of record NZ_JBFAPT010000016.1, on the reverse strand, counting down.
GACCGGGTGGGTGAGGTAGTCGCTCTCGCGCAGCAGCGTGCCGGGCAGCGCGTCGGGGGCCTGCTCGGGCTCCATGCCGCCGGTCGTGCCGCCGGTCACGCCGCCGGTCACGCCGAACGCGGCGCGTACGGCGGCCAGCTCGCCGGCGCCGGTCTTCTCGTCGCAGGCGACGGAGACGTGGTCGGCGTCCACCTGCCAGAGGTTGACGCCCCGCTCGGCGGCGGCGGCCACGACCTCGGCGGCCCTGCCGGGCACGCGGGCGAGCACGGTGTCGAAGAACTCGCCGTGCACGACCTCGACGCCGGCGCCCTTGAGGCTCTCGGCCAGGGCGGTGGCGTGGCGGTGCACCCGGCGGGCGATGCCGCGCAGGCCCTCGGGGCCGTGGTAGACGGCGTACATGCTCGCGATGACGGCCAGCAGCACCTGGGCGGTGCAGATGTTGCTGGTGGCCTTCTCGCGGCGGATGTGCTGCTCGCGGGTCTGCAGGGCCAGCCGGTACGCGGGGTCGCCGTCGGCGTCCACGGACACGCCGACCAGGCGGCCGGGGAGCTGGCGCTGCAGCCCCTCGCGTACGGACATGTACGCCGCGTGCGGCCCGCCGAACCCGAACGGCACGCCGAAGCGCTGCGAGGACCCGACGGCGATGTCGGCGCCCAGCTCGCCCGGGGCCGTGATCAGCGTCAGGGCCAGCAGGTCGGCGGCGGCCACGACGAGCGCGCCGGCCTCGTGCGCGGCGGCGGTCACGGCGCGGAAGTCGCGCAGCCGCCCGGAGGCGCCCGGGTACTGCACGAGGACGCCGAAGCACTCGGGCAGCTCGCCGTCCAGCGAGTGCTCGACGAGCGTGATGCCGAGCGGCTCCGCCCTGGTGGCGAGCACGGCCTTGGTCTGCGGCAGCGCGTCGGCGTCCACCACGAACACGTCGCTCTTGCTCTTGCCGGCCCGCCGGGCCAGCGTCATGGCCTCGGCTGCGGCGGTGCCCTCGTCCAGCAGGGACGCGCCGGCGACGGGCAGGCCGGTCAGGTCGGAGACGACGGTCTGGAAGTTCAGCAGCGCCTCGAGCCGGCCCTGCGAGATCTCCGGCTGGTACGGCGTGTAGGCGGTGTACCAGCCCGGGTTCTCCAGCAGGTTGCGGCGGATGACGGCGGGGGTGACGGTGTCGTAGTAGCCCAGGCCGATCATGGAGGTGAGCACCTGGTTGCGGCCGGCCAGGGCGCGCAGCTCGGCGATGGCCTCGGCCTCGCCGATGGCGGCGGGCAGCCTGAGCCGGTCCTTGACCCTGATCGACTCGGGCACGGCGACGGCCACGAGGTCGGCGACGGACTCGAAGCCCACGGCCTCGAGCATGCGCTGCTGCTCGGGCTCGGAGGGGCCGATATGCCTGGACGAGAACGGCGGAGCTGACAGATCGGTCATGGGGTGTGCCTCCCGAGGCTTACGGAGACCGGCGCCGGGGCGCGGGCGAGTGCCGGATCTCCCCCTCTGTCAGCGCGGCCCCACGTGGTGTGCCGCGACCTGAGAGCTTCACCCCTGCGCAGGGCTTGCACCGTCGGTGAGGCACGCCTGGCGGGCGCGCCTGCTTTCCAGAGTTGCCTCGCCCGAGCGGTACCGGTTGCCTGAGAGATTCCGGGGAGGGTTGCTCCTTCGGCGCCCCGGACCGGAAGGACCGGGGACTCTCCCGCACGGGGTCGTCAGCCTTGCTGTCCTAGATTACTACGGTAAGCCGGGATTGCCGTGCACCGCACCCGCCGTTCCGGGCGCACTTCGCCGCAGGTCCGGCGGTGAGGGCCGGACCGCGGGTGACGCTCCGTCGCCGCTTCGCGCCGGTGCGTGCCCTGCCCTGGGCAGCGTGCGACCCGGCGCGAACGTGAGAAACGGAATCAGGTCAGCCGATGCGGCGGGCGCGCCGCCTGCGGGCCAGTTCGTCAGCGGGGTGGTCGGCCGGGACGGTGTCCTCGACCGCCGCGCGTTCCCCCGGCAGCTCCGCGAGGGAGCCCTCGACCTCCCGCCAGACCCGGCCGAGCGCGATGCCGAACACGCCCTGCCCGCCCTGGAGAAGATCTATGACCTCGTCCGCCGAGGTGCACTCGTAGACGCTGACGCCGTCGCTCATGAGCGTGATCTGGGCGAGGTCGGCGACCCCGCGGTCACGCAGGTGCTGGACTGCCGTACGGATCTGCTGCAGCGACACCCCGGTGTCGAGGAGCCGCTTGACGACCTTGAGCACCAGGATGTCGCGGAAGCTGTAGAGCCGCTGCGAGCCCGAGCCGTGCGCGGCCCTGATCGTGGGCTCCACCAGGCCCGTGCGCGCCCAGTAGTCGAGCTGCCTGTAGGTGATGCCGGCCGCGGCGCAGGCCGTGGGCCCGCGGTATCCGATGTCGTCCGGCAGCGCCGTCGGCTGCTCGTCGAAGAGCAGGCCCTGCTCCCCGGCACGCTGCCGCGCGCTCTCGCGCCGCACCGGATCTTCCTGGCCGGCCGTCTTTCCCTCGCCGCTGCTGACCGCCACGCGGACCTCCGGCTTTCTCTCATCCCGTGGCCTGATCTGGGGGTTCGTAAAAGGCGGCCACGGGTTTCACTTGCACCGTAGGACCGTGACCATGCTCAGTCAACGATCCGGCTCGGCGCGTCGTGAAGCGTAAATGCACTGAAATACCTACCCCGCCCTGCCGAAGTCCTCGGGAGTGATCGTGTCAAGGAACTCCCTGAACTTCTCCACCTCGTCCTCCTGGTCGTCGGGGATGATCACCCCGGCCTCCTGGACGACCTCTTCGCTGGCGAAGATGCGCGCCCCCGTGCGCAGGGCGAGCGCGATCGAGTCGGACGGCCGCGCGCTCACCTCCACGCCGTTGGAGAAGACCAGGTCGGCGAAGAAGATGCCGTCGCGCAGGGCGACGATGTTGACCGCGCGCAAGCCGACACCCAGGGCGCTCAGCACGTCCCGGAAGAGATCATGGGTGAGCGGCCGCGGCGGCGGCTCCTCCGCCTGGGCCAGGGCGATGGCCGTGGCCTCGGTCATGCCGATCCATATAGGAAGGAACCGCTCCCCGTGTGCCTCCTTGAGCAAGACGATCGGCTGATTTGTGGGCATTTCAACTCGTACGCCCACGACCTCCATCTGCAACACGGGCTGCTCCGTATTCCTGACCGGTCACCCGGCACAGCTCTTCGAACATCGCTTCTGCTGACTGGTTCAATTCAACGTAACACCCAGGGGGCCTGGAATGTGCCCTCGCCTCCCAGCTCGCTCCGGTATCAACGACCCAGGACCGACCGCACCCCCGTGCGCACAAGGGATGCGTGCAGGTCGAGCAGGAGAGTGGACAGTTCGCGGGCCACCTCGTCGGCCTCGCCGATGGCTCCGGGGCGGCGCCGTTTGAGTATCGGGGCGACGGTCTGCTCGACCAGCCCCGCCTCGCGCTCGGCCGCCGCCTTGACCGCCCGCAGATGACGGGCGTGCAGGCCGAACCTGGCCAGGGCGCCCACGGTGCGGGCCACCTTGAGCGCCTCTTCGTCGTAACGCCTGGCCACGGGGACCAGCAGGCCGTAGTCCTCCAGCTCGGTGAGCGTCTCGTCGTCGATGCCCGCCGCCTCGAGCAGCTCGGCCCGGCTGAGCCTGACCTCCTGCGCCTGCTGCACCGCGCGCGGGCGGCCGAAGCTCTCGGCCATCTTGTCCTTGATCACGCGCAGCGGCAGGTAGTGGTCGCGCTGCTCGGTCAGGATGAAGCGCAGCTGCTCGACGTGCAGGTGCGTGAACTTACGGTAGCCGGACGGGCTGCGCTCGGGCTCGATCAGCCCTTCGCCCTCCAAGAACCTGATCTTGGAGATCGTCACATCGGGGAACTCGCCCTGCAGGAGCGCGAGCACTTCCCCGATGCTCATGTGCGAGCGTGCCGCCTGAGAAGTCATACGCCGGAGTTGCCCCGCATCAGGAAGAGAAGGCGGAACTTGCCGATCTGCACCTCGTCTCCCGAGTGCAAAGGAACCTCCTCGATGCGTTCCCGATTGACATAGGTGCCGTTGAGGCTGCCCACGTCGCGCACGGAGAACTGGCCGCCGCGGTGGCGGTAGAACTCGACGTGGCGGCGCGAGACCGTGATGTCGTCGAGGAAGATGTCGCTCTCGGGATGGCGCCCCGTCGTGGTGAGGTCTTTGTCCAGCCGGAAACGGCTCCCCTGATTGGGGCCCCTGGTCACCGTGAGCAACGCCGCGCCGGGCGGGAGCTGCTCGACGATCGCCCGCTCGGCCAGAAGCATGTCACCGGTCTCAGCCTCGTACGCCTCGATTCCCGCTATGGAGATCGTCGAGGTGGTGTCCCCGGCGACCTCGGGTCTGGTCAGCGGCGACCCACAACGGGAACAGAAACGGGCATCCTCGGGGTTGGCGTGCCCGCACTGCGTGCAGTAGACGCTCGGCATCGATCGGCTCGGCCTCCTACCGCGAAGACGCGGCGACGGTGCTCTGGGCGCGCCTCGCTTCGCTTTTTCACGTTTGCGAATGCCGCAACTTACGCTGATCAGCGGCAAAGGTCAAGGCGGGGCGCTGCACTGTGGTTCGGACGCAGATAAAGTTACCGCCGCCCCCGCCCCGTGGTCCATGCCGCCGCGCGTTTCTACATTACGATCTTGCGGCACTCTCTGGGCACGTCATCGGCGAACACTTTCCGATCACTCTGCGTGCGGGCGTCACCCGGCCGCCTGCTCGACGACGCGGGCCCAGCGTTCGAGCAGGGCCTGGGCACCGTCCATGTCGCCCGCCTCGGCCCACAGGTCGGTGACCGGCTCGGCGGCGGCGGGCAGCACCAGCACCCAGCTCCCGTCCTCGCGCGCCACGCGCACGCCGTCGGTGGTGTCGACGCGGTGGCCGTCGGGCTCGGCCTCGGCCGCCTCGATGACCGAGCGCATGACCGCGCCCTTGGCCGCCCACGGGGTGGGCACCGTCCGCCTGAGCAGCCTGACCTCGGGGATGCGCGCGTCGATCTGGCTGAGCGACAGCCGGGTGCGGGCCACCAGCCCGAGCAGCCGCATGAACGCGGCCAGCCCGTCGATGGCCGGGCTGAACTCCGGCACCACGAACCCGCCGCGCCCGTCGGCGGCGAAAATCATGTCGGGCCCCGCGGCGGCGGAGGTGAGCGCGTCGAGCGCGGTGGGGGTCCACCGCACCTGGACGCCGTGGAAGCGGCAGACCTGCTCGGCGACCCTGGTGGTGGTGACCGGCAGCGCCACCTGGCCGCCCCGCCGCTCGGCGGCCACCAGGTCGAGCACGACGAGCAGGGCGCGTTCCTCGCTGATGAGCTGGCCCTTCTCGTCCACCAGGGCGATGCGCTCCCCCACCGGGTCGAACCGCACCCCGAACGCCGCCCTTGAGGAGCTGACCAGCTCCGACAGGCGCTGCAGGTCGCGGCGGCGCTCGGCCAGCGTCTCGGTGGGCGAGACGTGGTCGAGCCTGGCGTTGACCGTGAGCACCTCGACGCCGACCCTGCCCAGCAGCGTGGGCAGCACCAGCGATGAGGTGCCGCCCGCGCAGTCGACGACGACCTTCATGTCCCTGACGCCGCTCACGCCGACGTGGCGCAGCAGTTCGTGGGTGTAGTCCTCGACCGCCCGCGCCGGGTAGGTCAGCTCGGCGATCTCGCCGGGGAAGGCGCGGCGGAACTCCTGGCGGGAGAAGACCCGCTCCAGCTTGCGCTGGGCGGCCGGCGGCAGGTCGGCGCCGCGGTCGTCCATGATGACGATGTCCACGCTCTGCGGGTCGCCGGGCGTGGTGCGCAGCGCGATGCCGCCGGCCGCCGACACCCTGGCCGTGTGGAAGCGGGTGACGGGCAGCGGCGCGGCCTCCAGGTCGAGGACGTTGATGGCGCCCGCGGTCAGCGCGCCGATGACGGCCCGCTTGAGCGCCCTGGCCGCCAGCGAGCAGTCGCGGGAGGTGACGACGTGCTCGCCCTTCTTCAGGGTGGTGGCGTACGCGCTGGCCAGGCGGACGCACAGCTCGGCGGTGATCTCGACGTTGACCAGGCCGCTCACGCCGCGCGGGCCGAACAGGTTGCGCTGGCCGCGCGACTCCCAGATGACGCTGGTGTTGACCACCGCGCCGGCCTCGATGGTCTTGAACGGGTAGACGCGGACGCCGCTGGAGACGTACGCCTCGGCCTCGATGACGCACTCGTCGCCGACGATCGCGTTCTCCTCGATGCGGACGCCGGCCATCACGTCGGTGCTCTTGCCGATGACGCAGCCGCGCAGGTGGGCGCCCGGCCCCAGGTAGACGTTGTCGTGGACGATCGCGCGGTGCAGGAAGGCGCCCTCGCGGACGACGGCGTTGTTGCCGAGCACGGTGTACTCGCGCAGCTCGGCCCCCGCCTCGACCTTGGCGTAGTCGCCGATCAGGAGCGGGCCCTTGAGCACGGCGTCGGGGTCGACGGAGGCGGAGTCGGCGACCCACACGCCGGGTGAGAGCTCGAAGCCGCCGATGTCGAGGGCGACCCGGCCGGACAGGGCGTCGGCCTGGGCCTTGAGGTAGCTGTCGTGAGTGCCGACGTCCTCCCAGTAGCCGCCGGCGACGTAGCCGTAGATGGCGGCGCCGGAGTGGAGGAGGGCGGGGAAGACGTCCGAGGACCAGTCGACGGGCTCGCCGGTGGCGACGGCGTCGAGGATCTCGGGTTCCATGACGTAGATGCCGGTGTTGACGGTGTCGGAGAAGACCTGGCCCCAGGTGGGCTTCTCCAGGAAGCGCTGGACCCGGCCCTCCTCGTCCACGATGATGATCCCGAATTCGAGCGGGTTGGGAACCCTTTTCAGGCCGATCGTGACAAGCGCGCCTTTTTCGCGATGGAAACGGATCATGTCCGATAAGTCGATGTCCGTCAGGGCATCTCCGGAGATGACCAGGAAACGGTCGTCGCGCAGGCGATCGGCGGCGTTCTTGACGCTGCCCGCCGTGCCGAGCGGGACGTCCTCGGTGGCGTACTGCAGGCTCATGCCCAGCTCGTCGCCGTCGCCGAAGTAGTTGCGGACGAGGGCGGCGAGGAACTGCAGGGTCACCACGGTCTCGGTCACGCCGTGCCGTCTGAGCAGGCGCAGGACGTGTTCCATGATCGGGCGGTTGACGACAGGGAGCAGGGGCTTGGGCTGGTTGGCGGTCATCGGACGCAGCCGAGTGCCCTCCCCGCCCGCCATGACGACCGCCTTCACCCGATCATCCCCTTCTGGCCGCCGTTACCAGTTGACGCACCTGTACGACATACAGCGCCCCCGCCCACCAGTACAGGCCCGTTCCCCAGAGAGCGAACGCCCACCCGACAATGCGTGCTATTTCGGCATACCACCCGGAGTGCGAGGCAAGGAAGAGCAGGGGGAAGGCGTACATGAGGTTGAACATGGCTGCCTTGCCCAGGAAATGCACTTGAAGTGCCTTATAGCCATATTTGCGAAGAACGGGGGCGAAACAGGCAACGAAGACGTCGCGCCCCAGAACGACCACGACCAGCCACCACGGGATCACGTCGCGCAGCAGCAGGGCGATGATGGTGGCGAACACGTACAGCTTGTCCGCGGCAGGATCGATGATCCGGCCCAGCCTGCTCGTCTGGTTGAACGCCCGTGCGATCTTTCCGTCGAGCCAGTCCGTGAAACCGGCGACCGCGAGGATCCCGATCGCCCATCCGTCGGCTTTTGGCCCGAGAACCAGCCAGAAGAACACGGGCACGCCCAGGAGGCGCAGGAAGCTCAGCAGGTTAGGAACCGTCCAGATCCGGTCCTCGGCGGAAGTTTCGCTCACGCAGGAGACCCTACTGCGTGGAACTCCCTCGCAGCGGCCCGCGCTTCCCCCGTCTCATCGGCCTCAGGGGATCGTGGCGGCCCGTCAGGCGCGCAGGAAGGCGTGGGTGCGGGCCAGCTCGGTGAAGCCCAGCCGGCGGTAGAAGCCGTGCGGCCAGTCGCCGGCGTCGGCCAGCAGGAAGATCGGGCCGTCACCGAGCAGGGCCGAGGCTTCGGCGAGGAGCGCGGTCATGAGGGCGCGGGCGTGGCCGGCGCCCCGGTGGAGGTGACCGGTGAAGACGTTCTCGATCTGGGCGACGCCGTCGTGGACGTACAGGTCGGCGCGGGCGGCGATCTCGCCGGACGGGGTGCGTACGCCGTAGAAGCGCACCACGTCGGCGCCGGCCGCGCGGGCCTCGACGCGGCGGGCGAGGCCCTCGATCACCTCTTCCGGCGCCTCGGGGAGCGTGTGGCGCCAGTCGCGGCGCAGCACGGGGAGCAGCTCGTCCGGCTCCAGGCGCTCGGCCGGGGGCGGCGCCTCGGGAAGGCCGCCGGTGAAGGTCATGACGAGCGTGGTCTCCCGCTCGTAGCCGGCGGCGGCGAACACGGGCGTGTAGGTGGTGCCGAGGCGGTCGTCGTCCACGCAGACCAGGCGGTGGCCCCTGGTGGCCAGGAGGTCGTCGGCCGCCTTCAGCAGGAGAGCCGGGTCCGCGTCCTCGGTGACGATCAGCTTGTTGTCGTCGTACGAGCCGGGGAAACGGTCGTCGAGCACGGCGAAACCGCCCGGTGCGGGCAGCACGCGGGGCGCGCGCCGGCGGGCGAACCCGTGCAGGAAGCCGAGCACCCGCGCCAGGTCGCCGGTGACGGCGGGCGGCTGCTCAGGCGCGCCCGGGTCGCGTTCGGCGGTGGGGGCGGGAGGGAGGTCAGACATCGAGGCCGCGGGCCGCCTTGAGGAAGGACCTGATGAGGGCCGAGTCCTTCTTGCCGGGGGCGGTCTCGACGCCGCTGGAGACGTCGACGCCCCACGGACGGGCGGCGGCGACCGCCTCGGCGACGTTGCCGGGGGCCAGTCCGCCCGCCAGCATCCACTGACCCGAGGGGCGGCCGCGGACCGCCGCCCAGTCCCACGGCTGCCCGGAGCCGGCGTGGGGCGCGTCGACGATGAGCAGGTCTTCGTCGTAGGCGCCGCAGCGCAGGTCGGCCTGCGCGTCCACGGCCCTGACCAGGCGCACCCCGAGGTCCTTGAGCGCGGTGAAGTCGCCGTGGGGGTGCTTGCCGTGCAGTTGGACGGCGCGTACGCCGGAGGTCAGCGCGGCCTCGCGCACGGCCTGCGGGTCCTCGCCGCGGAAGACGCCGACGGTGAGGACGTGGGGCGGGACCGGCGCGGCCAGCTCGGCGGCCCGCTCGGGCGTGATGCGGCGCGGGCTCCTGGTCATGACGAACCCGATGGCGTCGGCGCCGGCCTCGACGGCGGTGGCGACGTGTTCCGGCTCGCTCAGCCCGCAGATCTTCACGTACACGCCTTCGACCTTAGCGGCGGCGGGCGGCCGCCGGTGACCAGACCCAGATGAGCAGCGCGGTGATGAGGCCGAACAGGATCACGCCGTTGGGCAGGTGGGCGCCCAGCCACAGCCAGGTGACGTGCTGGGCCAGGCCGACGACGAACAGCGCCACGCTCGCCAGGGCGGGCCAGCCCGCGCCGCGTCCCGGCCGCCAGAACAGCACCGCCAGCACGATCTGGACGAGCGCCACGAGGTGGACGACCATGCCGGCCATGACGTGGCTCTCACCCATCGACGCCGTCTCGACGGCCTGCCCGGCGAACGACGCCGCGACGACGAGCGCGACGCCCTGCGCCGTGACGGCCAGCCGCAGCCCGTAGAGCAGGCCACCGGAGATCCGGTCCGCGCCGCCGCCGCGCCGCTCCTGCGAACTGAGGGTCTCCTGCATGGGGGGTCCTTCCGCTCCTGCGATCAATGTGCGACCACATGCTCTCGGACCGCCCCCGCCCCGGTCGTCCGCCCACCGGCTGACGCGGGCGTCCACCCACAGGCGGACGCCCACGCGATGAGAGAGGGTCAGGGGCGGGGCTGGCGGACGGGACGGAAGGAGGCGTCCACCAGGCCGGTGCGGTGGGCGATGACGGCGGCCTGGATGCGGTTGCGCAGGCCGAGTTTCTCCATCGCGGCCGCGATGTGGGTCTTGACCGTGGTGACGCCGACGTGCAGCTCCTCGGCGATCTCCGCGTTGGACAGGCCGGTGCCGACCAGGGCGAGCACCTCCAGCTCGCGCTCGGTCAGTCCGGGTGGCGCGGCGGGCGCGGCCTGCTCCTCGGCGGCGAGGAAGCGTTCGACGACCCGGCGCAGCACCGAGGGGGCGAGGAGCTGCTCGCCCGCCGCGGCCCTGCGCACCGCCTCGACCATGCGCTCGGGGTCGTCGTCCTTGACGAGGAAGCCGACGGCGCCGGCGCGCAGGGCGGCGTAGACGTTGCCGTCCTCGGCGAACGTGGTCAGCACGACGATCCTGGCGCCCGGCCGGGCGGCGAGCACCCGCCTGATGGCCTCCAGCCCGTCGACTCTGGGCATGCGCAGGTCCATGAGGATGACGTCGGGCAGGTGACGCTCGGCCAGGCGGACGGCCTCGGCACCGTCCTCGGCCTCGCCCACGACCTCCATGTCGCCCGTGGCCTGCAGCAGCATGCGCACGCCCGCGCGGACGAGCGCCTGGTCGTCGGCCACCAGCACGCGGATCACGCGGCGCTCCCCGGGGTCAGACGGGTGGGCAGGTGGACGGCGAGCAGCCAGCCGCCCTCGCCGTCGGGCCCGGCGCTGAGGGTGCCGCCGAGGGTGCGGACCCGCTCGCGCATGCCCGCCAGGCCCCGGCCGGAGGAGGGCAGGCGCTCGATGGCGGTCGGCGGGCGGCCGTTGCGGACCTCGACGGCGAGCCCCTCTTGCGAGGGGGTCACGGATACGCGGACCCGGGTGCCTGGGCCGGCGTGTTTGAGCACGTTGGTGAGTCCTTCCTGGACGATTCTGGCCGCGGAGGCGCGGGCGATGAGCGGGGTCTGGTCGGTGGCCGGGTCGAGGTCGAGGTCCACGACGAGGCCGGCGGCGGCCATGCGTTCGGCGGACTCGCGGACGACGTCGGCCGGGTTGGCCAGCAGGTCGGGCTGGCGCTCGGGGTCGCGCAGCAGGTCGAGCAGGTCGCGCAGGTCCTGCAGCACCTGGTGGCCCGTCTCGCGGATGTCGTTGAGCGCGTCGGCGACGGGGCCGTCGGGCGCGGTGTAGCGGGCGGCGCTGGCCCGCAGCACCATGGCGCCGACGTGGTGGGCGACGATGTCGTGCACGTCGCGGGCGATGCGCTCGCGCTCGGCGAGCTGGTCGGCGCGCACCTGGGCGACGGCGGCGCGGGCGGCCTCCTCGGCGCGCAGCCGCTCGGACGCGGCGGCGGCGCGGCGCATGCCGAGGTAGCGGCCGATCGCGATGGGCGTGGCGACGAGCGTCATGAGCACGCCGACGCGGAAGCCGGTGATGGAGGTGTCGTCGCCGACGACGGCGATGGCGGTGAGCAGGCAGCCGGTCAGGTACGCGGCCACCGTCCAGGCCCACGACACCACCCGCATGGCGAACACGCCGATCGCGATCAGGGTGAGGATCACACAGGTGTTGACCGCCTGGTTGAGGTAGGCGTCGGCGGAGACGAGCAGCACGCCCTGCAGCAGGAAGACCAGCCCGGGCAGCCGCCTGGCGACGCCGAGCGACAGGCCGCCGACCACGGCGAGCAGCCCGACGACCCAGACGGGCTGGGCGCCGGAGTGCCAGGACGTCCACGTGCTGAGCACGGTGATGGCGACGCCCCCGGCGGCGAGCAGCGCGTCGGGGGTGACGTCGCGCTCGTCGAGCCGCTCGGCCGAGCTGCGCAGGTAGCCGCCGAGCACGGCGGGGAAGACGGGCAGCAGCACGGAGTACATCCACGTGTTGCCGGTGAGCGCGATGCCGGGGTCGGCGATGTTGAAGGCGGTGGCGACGATGGCGGCGACGACGGCGAGGGCGGTGGCGCGGGCGCTGGCGAGGTATCCGGCCACGCCGAGCGCCACGCAGAGCAGGATCTGCGCGGTGTTGGAGGTGAACGAGCCGAGCTGGTCGGTGGTGGCGAGCATGGCCGCCAGGTAGAGGGTGACGAGGACCGGCCGGTGGCGGACGAACCCCATGGGCAGGCCGACCAGCAGCGCCATGGGGATGTTCGCCTCGGCGGGCAGGACGTCGGTGTCGCCCGCGTGTGCCGTGGTCAGCAGGTCGAGGGCCACCCCCGAGGCCGCGAGCAGGACATCGAGCGGCACACCACGCCAACGCATGCACCACACCGTATCCGCACCGCTCCACCGGCTGATCCTCCGCGCGGAGGACCCCGCCTCCTCCAAGTGGCCGCAGGTCCGCCCGGAGGGCGGAGCGATCGGCGGCGACCAGCGCCTACATTCAGGGCATGCCCAACGACACCGCACTGTTCATCGGACAGTTCCTGCGCTCCCCCGCCACGATCGGCGCGGTCGCGCCCAGCTCGCGGCGGCTGGCGGCGGCCGTCTGCGCGCCGATCCCCGAGCGGGGCGAGCCGATCGTGGTCGAGCTCGGGCCTGGCACGGGCGCGTTCACCGCGGAGATCCAGCAGCGGCTGGACGGCCGGGGTCACCATCTGGCGGTGGAGCTGAACGAGCAGCTGGCGCGGCTGCTGGCCGAGCGTTATCCGGCGGTGGACGTCGCGCACGACGACGCGACGCGGCTGGGCGAGCTGCTCGGCGAGCGCGGGCTGCGGATGGCGGACGTGGTGGTGAGCGGGCTGCCGTGGGCGGCGTTCCCCGATGACGTGCAGCGGGAGCTGCTGGGCGCGGTGACGGGGGCGATGAGCCCGGGGGCGGCGTTCACCACGTTCTCCTACATCCACGCGATCCCGCTCAGCTCGGCGCGGCGCTTCCGCGCGCTGCTGGCCGAGCGGTTCGAGGAGGTCGTGCCGGGCCGTACGGTGTGGCGCAACACGCCTCCCGCCTTCGTCTTCCACGCCCGCAGGCCCCGCTGACCACCGGGCTGACCACCGGGCTGACGGCCGACCTGAGGGCCTGGCCGAGGGCCGGGCTGAAGGCCGGGCCGACGACCTGCTGGAACGGGCGACGGTAGGGAGGAGCGCGGGGTGTCCGGCCGCCCGATCGGCGCCAGGATCGGACGGGCCACGCCTTCGGCCGGGAGCTGCCTGCTCAACCCCTGGCGGCGCGAGCGTCCGGACCGCCCCCGCGGTTTCCCGCCGGCCTGCCGGCCGGCGTGCCCATCGCCGTACGGATCACGTCCCTGGTCCCGCCATGAGGCGAAGGGTGGACCGGCCGGTGGGCTGGTCGCCGTGAGATGATCACGGCGGCTGGATGACCTCCTCCCCCTGTGCGATGGACGCCCGGGCTCCGGGTGCCGGGGCGGCGTTCTCGACCTCGGCGGAAAGCGGCCCTTCGACGTCCACGCGCCCCGACTACCCGAGGGCGGGGGAAGCACACCAGGACGGTGGAAGCCGAGGTCAGCCGAACGCGGGCGGCCGCTTCCCGCGCAGGGCGCGCACGCCCTCGGCGGCGTCGGGCCCGGTGAAGCCGAGGAACTCCATGGCCAGCGAGGCGTCGAAGGACGGGCCGGCCAGGCGCACCCAGTTGTTGAGCGAGTATTTCGTCAGCCTGATCGCGTCCTGGGCGCCGGCGGCGAGCCTGACCGCGATCTCCATGGCCTTCTCGTGCACCTCGTCGTCCTCGACGCACAGGCTCACCAGGCCCATGCGCTCGGCCTGCTCGCCGGTGACCGGCTCGCAGAGCAGCAGGTGGTATTTCGCCTTGGCCATGCCGCACAGCAGCGGCCAGACGATGGCGGCGTGGTCGCCGGCCGCGACGCCGAGCCTGGTGTGGCCGTCGATGATGCGGGCGGTGCGGCCGGCCACGGAGATGTCGGCCAGCAGCGCCACCGCGAGCCCGGCGCCGACGGCGGGGCCCTGGATGGCGGAGACGATGGGCTTGGAGCAGTTGAGCACGTTGTAGACGATGTCGCGGGCCTCGGTGAACACCCGCATCCGGGTGTCGTGGTCGCGCATCATGTCCTCGATCATGGACAGGTCGCCGCCGGCGGAGAAGGCGGCGCCCTCTCCCCTGACCACGATCGCGCGTACGGACGCGTCGCGGTCGGCGTCGCGCCAGATCTCACCGAGCTCGCGGTGCGCGGTGGCGTCGACGGCGTTGAGCCTGGCGGGCTCGCTGATCGTGACGCGGAGCACGCCGTCGGCCGGGGTGTCGAGCCGCAGCTTGGTGTAGGCGTCTTTCACAGGTGCTCCCGCAGCCGCCGCGCCACGTAGTCGCGGGCCTCGACGGCCTGGTCGAACAGGCCGGGCAGGACGAAGAAGCCGTGGATGGCGCCGTCGTACCTGCGCAGCTCGGCGGGGACGCCCGCGTCGGCGAGGCGGGCGGCGTAGCGCTCGCCCTCGTCTCTGAGGACGTCGTACTCGGCGGTGACCACGGTGGCGGGGGCGAGACCTGAGACGTCGGGCAGGCGCAGCGGCGACAGGCGCGGCTCGGCGGGGTCGACGTCGCCGGCGTATCGGCTGACGAACCAGGCCATGTCGGCCGCGTCGAGGCCGTAGCCCTTGGCGTTCGCGGTGTAGCTGGGGGTGTCCATGGCGGCGTCGAGCACCGGATAGACGAGCACCTGGTGGGCCAGGCGCAGGCCGGCGTCGCGGGCCTGCCAGGCGGCCACGGCGGCCAGGTTGGCGCCGGCGCTGTCGCCGATCACGGCGACGCTGCCGTTGCTCTGGTAGAAGGCCGGGCGGGCGAACAGGTCGCGCACGACCGTCCATGCGTCGTCGGCGGCGGCCGGGAACGGGTGCTCGGGCGCCAGCCGGTAGTCGACGGAGACCACCACGGCGCCGGTGCGGATGGCGAGGTCGCGGCCGATCGCGTCGTTGCGCTTGACGCTGCCGAAGACCCAGCCGCCGCCGTGGAAGTAGACCAGGACCGGCAGGGGCGCGTCGCCCGGGTCGGCGCGGTAGATGCGGATGGGCACGCCCTCGGCCACCTCGTCGCGGACGAACGGCAGCTTGGTCAGCGGCCCCCGGTGGACGGCCATGGGGTCGCTCGCGCGCATCTCCTGGATGGCGGCCAGGTCGAGACCGGCCAGCCCTTCGTCGTCGGAGCCGGGAAGGAACTGGGCGACGTAATCCCGCGCCTGGGGGTGCAGCGGCATGATCAGCAGCCTAGCGGGCCGCCTCGATGAACGCATCGAAGAGCCGGGTGTCGGTGCCGCGTTCCGGGTGCCATTGGACGCCGACGCCGAAGCGGTGCCCCTGCAGCTCGATGCCCTCGACGATCTGGTCCTCGGCCCAGGCCACGGCCAGCAGGCCCGTGCCGAGCCTGCGTACGGACTGGCGGTGGGGCGCGCTGACCTCGACGCGGTCGCCGACGGCCTTGCCGAGCTTGCTGGTGACGCTGACCTGGATGACGTGGCCGCCGTCGGGCTCGGCGTGGCGGTCGCTGTCGAGGACGTCGGACAGCCACGGGATGAGGGTGCCGCCCTGGGCGACGTTGAGCACGTGCATGCCGCGGCCGATGGCGAGGACGGGCACGTCGGCCCGGATGGCGGCCCTGGCCAGGGCCAGCTCGAAGCGGTCGCGCTGGGGCTGCGGCTCGTCGGCCCTGGGGTCCTGCTCGCCGTTGTAGGTGTCGGCGGCCAGCTCGGCGCCGCCGGCCAGGACGACGCCGCGCAGGCCGCTGACGTAGTCGTCGACCGCGCTGGGGGCGATGGGCGGCAGCACGACGGGCGCGCCGCCCGCCCGGCCGACCATCTTGGCGTAGGAGGGGGGAGACAGCACGGCCTCGCGCACCCAGTCGCCCCAGCGGGCGGCCTCGAAGTAGGCGGTGACGCCGATCAGCGGTCGGGACATGCGATCTCCCAAGGGCATGGTGGAGTTCGTACGGCCGCCCTCCGCCGAGGTGCGGGGGCGGCCCCATGCACTCCCCCATCATGGCGCACAGTCTTTCCGATATGTCACCCCTCCCGAAGATCCCCTCGTGCGGCTTGCCTCCCGTCCGACACCCCCTTCCCGGGTTGTCCGGTTAGCCGGGCGTATCCCGCCGTTAAGGGCGACGATCATCCCGCCATACGCGCATTTTTCGTTGCTTGATATGAAAATTAGTTGTTTTCACATTCGACGACCGAAATTCCAGAGATCCCGAGCGCAGAGAATCACTGAGTCATTACTGATAGTTCTCCTTCGCACCGTATTGGGGGGAAACGGTTGTGGCGGGTCATCGCGGGTGTAAGACTCGATTTCGAGCGTACGGACATGCCGGGGAGGGGTCCCGCGCTCACGACCCGGAACGTCAGGGAGGTGAACGGCGAGACCGGAATGCGTTTCCGGTCAAGGGGTGGGGTTGTTTTCATGTCGTTGAATCCGCGCCTGGTGAAGGAGAGTTTCTCCCTCGTCGAACCCGTGGCCGCCAAGGCCACGGCCTACTTCTACGGCCGCTTGTTCGCCGAGAACCCGCACTTGCGGAGCATGTTCCCGCCCGCGATGAACGTGCAGCGGGACCGGCTGTTCAGCGCGTTGACCAGGATCGTGTGGAGCCTGGACAGCCCTGACGGCATGGCGGCCTACCTCGGCCAGCTCGGCCGCGACCACCGCAAGTACGGCGTCGTCGCCGAGCACTACACGGCCGTGGGCAACGCCCTGCTGGCCACGATCCGCCGCTTCGCGGCCGACGTCTGGAACGACGAGATCGAGGCGGCCTGGGTGGCGGCGTACTCGGCGGCCGCCAATCTCATGATCGGCTCTGCCGAGTCCGACTCGGGGGTGTCCCCCGCGTGGTGGCTGGCCGAGGTCGTCGACCACGAGCTGCGCCACCGCGACATCGCGGTCATCACGTTGCGGCCGACGCAGCGGCTGCCGTACACGCCGGGCCAGTACGTCACCGTGCAGACCGCGCGCTGGCCGCGCGTGTGGCGGACGTTCTCCATCGCCAACGCGCCGCGCCAGGACAACATGATCAAGCTGCACGTGCGCTCGGTGCCCGGCGGCTGGGTCTCGACCACGCTGATCAGGCACACCCGCATCGGCGACACGCTCATGCTGGGCCCGCCCATGGGCTCGATGACGCCGCGCGAGCACAGCGTGCGCGACGTGCTGTGCGTGGCGGGCGGCACGGGACTCGCGCCGCTGAAGGCGATCGTGGAGTCCATCATCGCCTCGGGCCGCCGCCCCAACATCCACCTGCTGTACGGCGCCCGCACCTCGGGCGAGCTGTACGACCTGCCGGACCTGATCAGGATGCAGTCGTCGTTCCCGTGGCTGCGGGTGCTGCCCGTGGTCTCGGACGAGCCGGGCTACGAGGGCATGCGCGGCCACCTGCCCGAGGTGACCCAGCGCTTCCACTCCTGGTCGGAGCACGACGTGTACGTGTGCGGCCCCTCCAGCATGGTCAACGAGACCGTGCGCCGCCTCCAGGGTGACGGCGTCCCGCTGGCCCGCATCCACCGGGACGCCGTGCACGGCGAACGCTGACACCAGTGATCGAAAGGTTGACAATCGGGCGTGGAAGAGGCCATCTGGAAGGTGACCCCCCACGCGGAGGTGGAGCGTGCCCCTTCCCGCCCGGCGCCGTACGATCGGCGGGCTCGTCGCCCTCGTGGCCGCGGCGTCGCTGATCGCGCCGGCTCCCGCCACGGCGTCCGAGGCGGTCCCCCTCACCGAGATCGGCCCCGAGGCCGGCGCCACCGCGCCGCGGCCCGGCCCGCAGGGCGGCGCCGACACCTACCAGTGGGGCGAGGTGATCGTGGCGGCGCACCAGACGGGCCGGTTGTCCGACGGAGGCGCGGCCGGCATCGCGTACGCGATGTCCGGCGACGGCGGCGCCACCTGGAGCAGGGGGACGCTGCCCGGGCTCACCACGGCGGCGGGCGGCGTGCACGCGCGCACCGCCGACCCCTCGGTGGCCTATGACGCCCTGCACGGCGTGTGGCTGATCACCTCGATCGGGCTGTCCGACACCGGCGGGGTGACCGGGGCGGCCGTGCTGACCAGCCGCTCCGCCGACGGGGTGGCGTGGTCGCCGCCGGTCGTCACCGCCGTGGGCGGCGACCTGGACAAGAGCTGGGTGGTCTGCGACAACGGGGACGGCAGCCCGTACCGGGGGCAGTGCTACGCCGTGTTCGACGACCACGCCGTGGCGAACGCGATCAGGGTGGCCCGCTCGGTCGACGGCGGCCTGTCCTGGACCGTCGCGGTCACCAGAGCGAGCGGGCTGGGCGGGCAGCCGGTGGTGCGGCCCAACGGGACCGTCGTGGTGCCGTACCTGAGCAACGACGGAGAGATCCGCTCCTTCCGGTCCCGCGACGGCGGGGCGGGCTGGAGCGAGAGCACGCTGGTCTCGCGGGTGGAGCGGCACACGCCGGCGGGCGGGCTGCGGGCGTTACCGCTGCCCTCGGCCGAGACCGACGCCGCCGGCACCGTCTACGTCGCCTGGCACGACTGCCGCTTCCAGCACGGCTGCGCCGGCAACGACATCGTGCTCAGCACGTCGGCCACCGGCGAGCGGTGGGGCGACGTGCTGCGGGTGACCGACGACGGCGGCGACCACGTCATCCCCGGGCTCGGCGTGGACCGCGCGAGCAAGGGCGAGCGGGCGCGGCTCGCGGTGACGTACTACCGCTACGCCGACGCCGCCTGCGTGCCCGCCACCTGCCGCCTCACCGTCGGCCACACCTCCTCGGCCAACGGCGGGGCGAGCTGGTCGGCGCCGCTGGAGCTGCACGGGCCGATGGCGGTCGGCTGGCTGCCGGTCACCGGCCAGGGCAGGACGGTGGGCGACTACATCTCCGTCTCCGTCGTCCCGGGCGGCGACGCCTTCCCGGTCTTCGCCGTCGCCGCGCCGCCCGCCGACGGCCTGCCGGACGTCCGCACGCACACCGTCACCGGCGGCCTGCCGATCGTGCCGGGCCCCGCCCCCCTGGCCTCGATCGAGGCCGCGGTCGCCGCCGGCGAGCCGCCACCCGCGCTCCCCCTCACCGCCCGCTGACGCGGAAGGCCGCCGCCGTCTCCTCGTCGGCCGGCCAGAACGTCTCGATGGCCAGCTCGGAGAGCGTGACGTCCATCGGCGTGCCGAACGTCGCGATCGTGGTGAACAGCGACAGCACCCTGTCGCCCGCGGCGATGCGCAGCGGGATGAGGAGGTCGGACGGCCCCGTCAGGTGCGCCACGTCGGCCTCGACGCCGGCCCTGTCCTTGTAGGTGTACGCGGCCAGCTCGTCGTGCAGCTCGGCCAGCCGCCCGTCGCCCGACGACTCGGCCTGGCGGCGCAGCTGGCGCAGCAGGTGGCCGCGTACCTCGGCCAGGTTGAGCAGCCGCCCGCCCATCGCGTCGGGGTGCAGCGACAGCCGCATCACGTTGACCGGCTCCTTCAGCAGCTCATCGGGCACGCCCTCCAGGAACATCCCGGCCGCCGCGTTGGCCGCCACCAGGTTCCACGCCACGTCCACCACGACCGCCGGATACGGCTCGTGCCCCGCCAGGATCGTGTCCAGCGCCTGCCGGACGGCGTGCAGCTCGGGCGCGCGCACCTCGCGTTCCGGATAGACCGGGGCGAACCCCGCGGCCACCAGCAGCCGGTTGCGGTGCCGCAGCGGCACGTCCAGCTCCTCGGCCAGCCGCGTCACCATCTCGCGGCTCGGCCTGGCCCGCCCGGTCTCCAGGAAACTGACGTGGCGGGCCGACACCCCCGCCTCGATGGCCAGGTCGAGCTGGCTCACCCGGCGCCGCTGCCGCCACGAGCGCAGCAGTGAACCGAAGGACTCCTCATGTACGGCGACCGCTTCCATGCCCCTCACCGTAGCGATCAGAGGGAAGCGTCTCGATTACCCCTCAGGTAAGCGAGACGCTTGCGAGCGGAATCGCCCAGTCCTCGGTAACTGTCGGTGGCGCGTGGCACGATGACCGCAAGCGAACATGGGAGCGAAGTCATGAGTGACGCAATGCTCGCGGTCGGCACCCGTAAGGGCCTGTTCCTGGCCCGCTCGACGCGCGGCGGCCCGTTCGAGGTCCAGCCGATCCAGTTCTCCACGGTCGCCGTGCACTCGGTGGCGATCGACACCAGGGGCGCCACGCCCCGGCTGCTGGCCGGCATCGAATACGGCCACTTCGGCCCGTCGGTGATGTACTCCGACGACCTCGGCGACACCTGGCACGAGGCCGACCACCCGCCCGTCGCCTTCCCCGAGAAGACCGGGGCGACGCTGGCCAAGGTCTGGCAGCTCGTGCCGTCGCCGTCCGAGCCCGACGTCGTCTGGGCGGGGGCCGAGCCGGCCGCGCTGTTCCGCTCGGAAGACCGCGGCGTCACCTATCGGCTGGTCGAGGGCCTGTGGGAGCATCCGCACCGCGAGCGGTGGGAGCCGGGCGGCGGCGGGCTGTGCCTGCACACGATCGTCAACCACCCCACCGACCCCGAGATCATGGCCGTCGCCGTCTCGGCGGCCGGCTTCTACCGCACCCGCGACGGCGGGCTGTCATGGGAGGCGGCCAACAAGAACATCAGGGCCCCGTTCATGCCGGAGGGCCAGCAATATCCTGAGTTCGGGCAGTGCGTCCACAAGGTGTCGATGCACCCGTCCCGGCCCGAGCGGCTCTACCTCCAGCACCACTTCGGCGTCTACCGCAGCGACGACTTCGGGGCCAACTGGCGCGACATCGGCACCTCGCTGCCGTCCGACTTCGGCTTTCCCATCGCGGTGCACCCGTCGCGGCCCGACACGGTCTACGTGCTGCCGCTCCACGCCGACATGGACCGCACGCCGGTCGGCCACCGCTACCGCGTCCACCGCAGCGACGACGGCGGCGCCGCCTGGCAGGCGTTCTCCCAGGGGCTGCCCGACGAGCCGGTCTACTCCACCGTGCTGCGCGACGCGATGACCGCCTCCGACGCCGGGGTGTTCTTCGGCACCCGTTCAGGCGAGGTCTACGGCTCGCGCGACGACGGCGAGACGTGGTCCACGGTCGCCCGCCACCTGCCCGACGTGCTCACCGTGCGTGCGGCGGTGCTCTAGATCATGGCCAGGCCGGTGACGATGGTCGTGTTCGTGCTGCCCAGCTCGCTGCGGCGGTGGGTGAGCGGGCGCCAGGAGGTCGCGGTCTTCGCCGTGGGCGACGACCGCGACTCGCCGCCCACCCTGCGCTCGGCGCTCGACATGCTGCGGCGCACCCACCCCATGCTGGAGGAGCGGCTGCGCGACGAATACGGCCGCATCCGCCGCCACATCAGCATGTTCGTGTGCGGGGAGAACTCCAGGGGGCTCGGCGGCCTCGACTGCGCCATGCCCCCGGGCGCCGAGGTCTACGTGCTGCCCGCCCTCGCCTGATCCCCCGGGGTCAGACCTTGCGCCAACCGGGGATCCAGGCCCCGTCCTCGACGACGTAGTCGCCGAAGAGGGCGGGCGCCTCCTCGCGCATCAGCTCGCCGATGCGCTGGAACAACAGGCGGATCTCCTCCTCCGCGCCGGCCGCGGTGCGGGCCTCGATGGTGTGCCGCAGGGTGCGCACGTTCGCGGTCCACACCAGGCCGGTCGCCACGCCCTCGGGGGCGAAGCGCCGCATGAACGACGTACGGTGCTTCTTCTCGGAGAACGGCACGCCCTCCTCGTCGAGCCCGAAGTGGCCGGCCATCCACATCTGGAACCGCTCCAGCTCCTCCAGCACGGCCGTGGCCCGCCGCATCAGCTCGTCGTCCTCGCGCGCCCACTCCGGGAACCAGAACGGCAGCTCGTCGAGGCGGACGAAGCGCAGCGACTCCTGCGAGATGGCCACGCCGGGCCGGTGGCGTACCAGCTCGTGGGTCAGCACCCGGCTGACGTCGTGCAGCACGAAGCTGAAGCTCACGTGCTCCAGGACCGAGCCGTGGGCGCTGGCCAGGATGTTGCGCAGGTAGTCGTCCTGGTTCTCCCTGATCTTCGTCACGTTGGGGTTCAGGCCCGGCTCGAACGAGCGGTAGCAGAGCCGGCCGGCGAACTCCGCGAGGTTCTGCGCGTCGAGGTCGCCGCGGTCGAGCCGCTCCAGCCAGCTCTCCCCGCCCACCTCGGCGAGATAGCGGGCCAGCTCGTCGTAGTCGAGCGCCGGGCGGGCGACGATGAAGACCTCGGGTTCGGCAGTGCGCATGGGAGCCCCCGCTCGGTTTCCGCAGTGAGACGCCTGACCAGGGCTCGGCGCCCGCCGCCCCCCTCGCATGGTGCGGCGGGCGCCTGCCCAGGTCAACCCGCGTGCGCGGGCCGTCGCCCGGCGGTCACCCGGCCCGGCGTCACGAGCCGGTACGGCAGCGCGGCGCGGGCCGGTCGCGGGTCACCAGGTCGGTGTTCCCGTCAGTGCCGTCGAGCCAGACGACGGTTCTGCCCTCTCCTGAGGCGAAGTAGTCCTGATATCCCCGGTTGCACGAGTAGCGCTGCGGGGTCCCGCCGCCGAGCGGCACCTGGTGGATCTTCGGCAGGATCGCGTTCGAGACCTCGTTCCCGCTGCCGTCGGGCCACAGGCCGAGGGTGGCGACCTCGTCGTTGGCGTCGAACCAGTTCGGCCTGGGCGCCTGCGGGCCGTCCTGCACGACGACGGCCCTGCGGGTGCCGTCGGGTGCGGCCCGCATGATGCCGTAGCGGCCGTCGTCGTCCGCGTCGTACATCCAGACGAGGTGACGGCCGGTCAGGGTCGGCTTCACGGTCCACGAGCCGGCCGGCATGGGGATGACGGTCTCGGCGCCGGTCCTGAGGTCGACGACGGCGGGTGCGCTGCGCAGCGCGCCGTCCTCCGTCCAGTACCGCTCGTAGGCGAGCCTGCCGCCCTTGAGCGACGGCGAGAACCCGTGCACGGCCGCCTCGGCGGTGACCTCGACGGGCGCCGCGGAGCCGCGCTTGACCCAGACCCCGTGCTCGCCGTCGGCGCCGACGCCGTCCCACACGATCGTGTCGCCGTCGATCGCCACCGAGTCGACGAGGCTCGGGGCGTCGAAGACCAGCTCGGGCGGCGAGCTGCGGTCGAGCGGGCGGACGTGGACCTGGTAATGCTCCTGCGCGGCGTCGAACGACGTCCACGCGGCCCGCCTGCCGTCGGTGACCGGGACGGAGTTCCACCGCTCGCCCTCCGACAGGCGCACCGGCTTGCCGCCGCCGATCCGGCCGGTGAGGATCACGCTCGGCGACAGGGCGTCAGGCGAGGTGTTGGAGATGACGTAGCGGTCGCCCGCCACGTCGGGGCGCGCCAGGCGGTCGGTGATGCCGTCGATCAGCACGCGCGAGTCGGTGCGCAGCGCGCGCTCCCAGCCCGGCCTGATGCCGTGCCGGTCGAACGCGCGGGCGACGGTCAGCTTGTCGCGGGCGGACATGCCGAGCGCGCGGGCCGCCGACTCGACGGCGCGGCGGCCGTCCACGAAGTCGTCCAGCGGCGTCATGTACTCGGTGAGCGCCTTGTAGACGAGCCGGTCGGTGACGGCGCCGCCCAGCGTCTCCCTGACGTCCCAGAGGGCGCCGGAGAAGATCGTGGAGTTGTAGTGCACGCCGCCGTTGTCGTAGCCGACGGCGAAGCCGAGGTAGTCCTCGCCGGCCACGCGGCCGTCGCCGAGGTCGCGGCCGGCGCACTCCTCCGGCGGGGCGGTCTTGCACAGCGTCTCGCCGAGCAGGCTCGCGTTCGGGTCGCTCATCGGGATGCCGTACGTGTCCACCTGGATGGCGTTGCCGAAGTAGTCGGCCAGGCCCTCGTTGATCGCGCCGGACTGGCCGATGTAGACCAGGTCGGCGCTGTGCGTGATGACGCCGTGGGTCATCTCGTGGCCGACGACGTCGAGCGCGGCGGCGAAGGAGTGGTAGTCACCGCCTCCGCCGTAGACCATCTTGGTGCCGTCCCAGAAGGCGTTGGTGTACGGCTCGCCGTCCGCCGTGACGTTGACCACCGAGTACATGGTGCCGCCCTGCCCGTCGAGCCCGTCGCGGCCGAGCCCGCGGTAGTACGCGTAGACCTGGCCCGCGCTCCAGTGGGCGTCCACGGCGCCGGTCTCGGTGTGCTCGGGGCCGAAGACGGGGGTGGCGGAGCGGACCAGCTCGGTGCCCTCCGGGATGCCTGGGGTGAAGAAGTCGAAGAAGGTGCGGCCGGCGGCGTCGTAGGTGAGGATCTCGCCGTCGGTGCCGTCCCACATCGGGCGGGTGCGGTCGCGCAGCTCGTAGGCGCCGTCGGCGCGCTCGTAGGCGTTCAGCTCCACCGTACGGCCGTGCGCGGTCTGCCCGCTGCCCGTCACCGGGCCCTCCATGCGCAGGCGGTCCACGGCGAACAGGGGGCGGCCCGAGTGGGCGTCCACGTACGCGTCGAGCAGCAGCGGCTTCTTCGCGACCGCGTCGCGGCCGGTGAGCACCACGTGCCAGGCCAGCTGGCCGGCGCCGCCCGGCACCACGACGAGCCCCGCGTCCTGGGCGGTGACGCCCTCGCGGGACCGGTGGTCGCGGATCATGGTGGTGTGGGCGATCCGCGCGGCGGTCTTCCCGGTGACGGTGGCGGTGGTGGAGACGGTCAGCTCGGTGAGGAACCGGCCGCCCGCGCCGACCACCTCGCGCCGGTCGCCGTCCTTACGGAAGTGCACCAGGTAGTGGGCGCCGAAGACGGGCACGCCTCGGTGGCGCTGGGCGAACCTGACCGTCTCGTCGGCGCCGTCCACGACCGTCCTGAGCGGGGCCAGGTCGGCGGGGTCGAGGTGGTAGCGGGGGTCGGCCAGGTGCGCCTTGGCGGCGGCCACCGGGTCGCCCGCCTGGGCGGGCTCGGACAGGCCGTGCACCTCTGCCGGGGCGCGGGTGCCCGCCCGCTGCTCCACCTCGGGCGGCGGGTCGTCGGCCGCCGCGGTGCCCGGCACGGTGAGCGCCAGGCATAACACGGCCACGAGGGTGATGGGACGCCAGGACACGGCACCTCCAAGGGGTAGGTTTGTCTGGCGCCACCGATCATGACAGCGATATTGACAAATCGACAAGAAACGATGGAGCTGTTTGGAAAACGGGAAATTTGGATTTTTATTCGGGTATTTCACCCCCAGAGCCCGGCACCGCGCGCGAAGGAGCCCGGCGACCTGCCCCAACGGTCGGCGAGGATGAGGACAGAGCCGCACAGACGCCCGCCGGGGCCCGGCAGGGGCCGACGGGGATACGGCCGCGCAGGAATGCCTCAGGACGAGAGTCAGGGGCACTGGGAAACGCTGCCTCGCGGGGCGCCGGGCGGCGCACGGCGGCAGCCGGCGTAGACACCGTGCGGCAATACGCCTGAGAGCGCAAAGCACCGCGCAACACAGCCACAACGCGCACCGATCGGCGCGCGGCAGAAGCCGGCGAAGATGCCGCCGTGCGCGATGCGCCTGACAGCGCGAGGCGCTGCCGAACGTGGCTTCGCTGAGCGTCAGGCGGCGTGTGGCGGAAGCCGTTCAGGGGGTGGGCGGGGGTGGTGCGTGTGCGGCCGTCAGAGGCGGTAGATGCGGCGGGCGTTTCCTGAGCCGATCATGTGGGCGATTCTGGAGGCGTCGGCGGTGCTCCACTCGCCCGAGTCGATTCTGGTGGCCAGGGCTCGGGACAGGGCTCGGCGGTAGGTGAGCGCGCCCAGGTAGGCGGTCTCGGCCAGGCCGCAGGCGCCGGAGCTGAACAGCTGCTTGTGGAACGGGGCCAGCTCCAGCAGCTCGTCGATGACGCGGGGCGCGGCGGCGGTGTGCGGCGGGGCGAGGCCGACGTCCACGTACACGTGCGGGAAGGCCGCCGCCAGATACGCGGCCTGACGGTGGAACGGGTAGCTGTGCAGCAGGATCATCGGGACGCCGAGCGGCTGCAGCGCGCCCGCGAACGCGCTCAGCCTGGCCGGGTCCGCCCGATGCGGCTCGCCGAGCGGCCCACCGAGCCCACCGCTGAACCCACCACTGAAGCCACCGCTGAACCCCCCGCCGCTGAAGCCACCGCTGGGCCCGTCCCCGGGCCCGGATTCGAGGCCGCCCTCGTAACCTCCGGCGAGGCCGCTTCCAAGGCCCCCTCCGAGGCCGCCCCCGAGGCCGCAGTGGAACTGCAGGGGGAGGCCGCGTTCCCTGGCCACGTCCACGGCGCTCCAGACCAGGTAGTGGAGCAGGACCGGGTCGGTGAGCGGGAGCTTGGGGTCGGCGAGGCGGCGGTTGGCGGCGGCGATCACGGCGCCCCGTGCGGGCCTGGACGGCTCCAGGTCGAGGCCGCACAGCGCGCCCGCGACGGTCTTGAGCCCGACCGCGCGCGCCGCCCGGGCGGTGAGCTGCTCGCCCAGGTCGTCGAGGTAGTCGACGGCGAGCTGGGCGGAGGCGGCGACGTCGCGTTCGATGTGCTCGACGCGGACCAGCTCGTCGGCGGCGGCCCCGCCGTGGCGGCCCATCTCGGTGGCGCTCAGCAGCTCGCCGTCCTGCGAGGCGGAGTCGACGAGGAACGCCACCACCCCGGCCCCGGCCAGCAGCCGCCGGTTGACCTCCCCGGCGCCCAGCTCCTCGCGGCGAGCCAGGTAGACGGCGGGCGGCGCGTGCGGCTCAAGGTCGAGCAGCGGCCCGCACCACCGCCGTACGGCGACGCCGAGCGGCGTGTCGAAGTGGGTGGTGCCGGGCGGCGCCGGGTTGCCGGCCCCGCTGATGAGCAGCTCGAAGCCGGCCCTGCCGAGGTCGTCGCGCCGCACCCCGTGGCAGTGGTGGTCGACGAGCGGGGCGAGCAGCGCGTCACGCACCGTGCCGGGCAGGTCTACGGGGAGCATGCGGAGACTCTAGGGGAGCCCCGCACGCCCCCGCCCGGGTTTTACTCATCTGCGGGCGAGCCGCAGGACGTTCGAGATGATCTTGGCGCCCGCGTTGCCCTCCTGGGTGAGGATCGACTCGGGGTGGAACTGCACGGCGAAGCGCCGCCGCGCGGTGTCCTCGATGGCCATGACGTTGCCGTCGGGCGTAAGGGCGGTCGGGGTGAAGCCGACCACGCCGGGCCGCTTGGCGTGCAGGGAGTGGTAGCGGGCCGCGGTGAACTCGTCGGGCAGCCCCTCCAGCAGCGCGCTCTCGCTCACCCTGGAGACCCGGCCGCGCTTGCCGTGCTCGGGGTAGTCGAGCAGCTCGAGGGTGCCGCCGGCCTGCTCGACCATGGCCTGCAGGCCCAGGCAGACGCCGAAGACGGGCAGGTCGCGGGCGTAGACCTCGTCGAGCAGCGCCGACATGCCGAAGTCGGTCGGCCAGCCGGGGCCGGGTGAGAGCACGACCAGGTCGGGCGCGATCTCGTCCATCATGTGGGTCGGGAAGCCGTGGCGCAGCGTGACGACGTCGGCGCCCTCCTGGCGGAAGTAGTCGGCCAGGGTGTTGACGAAGGAGTCCTCGTGGTCGACGAGCAGCACCTTCATGCCGAGGCCCGGCTGCTGCCTGGTCTCGGCGACCGGGACGACGCCGGGCTGGTTGACCGCGGCGAGCGCGCCGAGCAGGGCGCTGGCCTTGAGCTCGGTCTCGCGCTCCTCGGACTCGGGGTCGGAGTCGAACAGCAGCGTCGCCCCGGCCCTGACGGCGGCGACGCCGTTCTTGATCTGCGCGGTACGCAGGGTGAGCCCGGTGTTCATGGACCCGTCGAAGCCGATGAAGCCGATGGCGCCGCCGTACCAGCGGCGGGTGGTGGCCTCGTGGTCCTCGATGAACTGCATGGCCCACGTCTTGGGGGCGCCGGTGACGGTGACGGCCCACATGTGGGTGAGGAAGGCGTCGAGGGCGTCGAACTCGGGGCGCAGCCGGCCCTCGATGTGGTCGACGGTGTGGATGAGCCGGGAGTAGAGCTCGATCTGGCGGCGGCCGATGACCTTGACCGTGCCGGGGACGCAGATGCGCGACTTGTCGTTGCGGTCGACGTCGGTGCACATGGTCAGCTCCGACTCCTCCTTCACGCTGGACAGGAGGGTGCGGATGGCCTCGGCGTCCTCGACCGGGTTGCGGCCGCGGGCGATGGTGCCGGAGATGGGGCAGGTCTCGACGCGCTCGCCGGTGACGCGGACGTACATCTCGGGTGAGGCGCCGACGAGGTGCTCGCCCTCGCCGAGGCTGATGATGAACTCGTACGGGGCGGGGTTGCTGGTGCGCAGGCCGCGGTAGAAGGCGGACGGGTCGGTGCAGGTGGCGTGGAAGACCTGGCCGGGCACGACCTCGAACAGGTCGCCGCGCTTGAACTTCTCCTTGGCGGCGGCCACGACCTTGGCGTATTCGCCCCTCGGCGGGTTGGGCGGGACCTCGGCGGGCGTGACGGGCGGCGCGGTGTCGCCGGTGCGCTCGAGGCCGCGGGTGGTGGCGCCGTCGACGGTGAACTCGTAGCGGTGCTCGACGCTGGTCTCGCGCTGGCGGTCGATGACCACGAGCCGGTCGGGCAGGTGCAGCACGAGGTCGCGCTGGTCGTCGGGGCGGACGAGCTCCTGCCTGATGGGCTCGAACTGGAAGGCCAGGTCGTAGCCGAAGGCGCCGTAGAGGCCGAGGTGCGGGTCGTCGCCCTTGAAGGCGGCGATCACCTCGCGGATGGCGGTGAACACGGTGGGCCTGCGGCTGCGCATCTCCTCGGGCAGCAGGTCCTCGGACTCGGGGACGTGGACCTCGACCCGGTCGGCGGTGGGCTCGGTGACGGGCTTGCCGGCGGCCAGCAGGCACGTGGTGATCGCGGGCAGCACGACGCGGCCGCGCTCGTTCAGCGCGGTCGCCGAGATCGTCCGGCCCTTGGCGACGATCTCGAGGCACGGATCGACGTAACCGAACGCCCATCGGCTGTAGCGGCCCGGGTAGTCCATGCCGGAGGAGAAGGCGCCGCCGCGCCGCTCCGACAGGGCTGTCACGATCTCTTCGAGTGCGGCCTCGTCCACCTCGCGCGTCTCGCGCTCGACACCGATGCCCCCGGCAGTGGTATATCCGCTCTTCTCCACTTCCTGCCCCTTCAAATGATCGAGCCCCGGGGGCGGACACGAGAAAGGCCGCCATCCGGGGCGGCCGTCCGTTGTGGAATGCGAAACACGCGCCGCCTAGAAGCGGCGCCACCACTGGAGCTGAGCGTGATTTCGCATGTGGTCAAGGTTAACCCCCCGACCATGATCGCGCAACGCGCCCCCTACCGGTGTGGCGCACCTGGGCACACTACCCCCTCTCACTGGATGCCCCCTATTTCAATACAGAGCAGTACTGTATCGTTTCTCGGTGAAGGGAGACCCCCATGACCGAGACGATCATCATGCCCGCCGGGCGGCCCACGCCGTTCGACCCGCCGGCCGAGCTGGCCCTGCTGCGCGAGCGCGGCCCCATCGTTCCCCTCGCCTATCCCGACGGGCACCAGGGGTGGCTGGTCACCGGCCACGCCCTGGCCCGCGAGGTGCTGGCCGACCCGCGGTTCAGCGCCCGTTCCGAGCTGCGGCACCTGCCCACCGCGTCGGAGGCGCCGCAGGGGCGGCCCGCGCCGCCCGGGCTGTTCGTCGCGATGGACCCGCCGGAGCACACGCGCTACCGCCACCTGCTCACCGGCGAGTTCACCGTACGCAGGATGCGCCGGCTCACCGAGCGGATCGAGGAGGTCACGCGCACGTGCCTCGACGCGATGGAGCGGCAGGGGCCGCCGGCCGACCTGGTGGCGGCGTTCGCCGCGCCGATCCCGGCGGTGGTGATCTGCGAGCTGCTGGGCGTGCCCGAGACCGACCGGCCTGCCTTCATCGCGCAGATGACCAGGCTGAGCGGTCCCGAGCTGACGATCGAGGAGAAGTACGCCGCGTTCGCCGCCGTCCAGGGGCAGATCAAGGAGCTGGTGGCGGCCAAGCGGGCGGCGCCCTCCGACGACCTGCTGAGCGGGCTGACCCGCGGCGACCTCGACGACGACGAGCTGGCCACCATCGGGTTCATGCTGCTGGGCGCGGGCCTGGACACCACCGCGAACATGCTGGCGCTGGGCACGTTCGCGCTGCTGGAGCATCCGGGCGCGGCCGCCGCGCTGCTCGACGACGTGGACCGGGCGGTGGAGGAGCTGCTGCGCCATCTCAGCATCGTGCCGTTCCTCGTCCGCACCGCGCTGGAGGACCTCGACCTGGGCGGCGTACGGGTCGCCAAGGGCGAGTCGGTGACCGTCTCGCTGGCGGCGGCCGACCGCGACCCCGGCCGCTTCCACTCGCCCGATCTGCTCGACCTGTCCCGGCACTCCGGGAGCCACGTGGCCTTCGGGCACGGCGTGCACCAGTGCCTGGGCCAGCAGCTGGCGCGGGTGGAGATGCGGGTGGCCTTCCCCGCGCTGTTCGCCAGGCTCCCCTCGCTGCGGCTGGCCGTGCCGGCGGCGGAGGTGCCCCTGCGTACGGACATGGCGATCTACGGGGTGCACCGGCTGCCCGTCGCCTGGGACGCGCCTCAATAGACTCCTGCGGGACGACGGGACGCTGACCGGAGGGGCATGATCGACGACCAGGCGCCGCGGGTGCGGGCGGCGGGCCGGCCGCGCAGTCAGGAGGCCGACCTGGCCATCCTGGCGGCCGCGCTCGACCTGCTGATCGAGCAGGGCGCCCAGCAGACCAGCATCGAGCAGGTGGCGCGGCGGGCCGGGGTGACCAGGGCGACGGTCTACCGCAGGTTCGCCGACAAGACGGCGCTGCTGGTGCGCACGCTGGAGTGGGCCAACCACGACGACGACCCGGCGCTGACCGGCTGGCCCGACCTTGAGGCGATGTTCGCCGACTGGGGCCGCTACCTCGCCGTCCCCCGTAACAGGCGGCTGCTGCGCCGCCTGTACGGCAGCCGCGACGACTACCCGGAGCTGCTGGACACCTACAGGAAGGTCAACGGCGGGCGGCGCGCGGCGGCGGTGCGCGAGGTGCTGACGCGCGCCCGCGACCGCGGCCGCCTGCCCGCCGAGGTGGACGTGGACGTCGTGCAGGAGGTGCTGACCGCGGCGGTCATGCTGCACGTGGGCCTGGGCCCGGACAACGAGGACCCGGAGCGGATCGCGGCGCACTTCATGGCCATCATGGCGCAGTTCGGCCACCGTTCCGCGTGAGACGGCTGAGGTCATCGGCAGTTCGCCTGACCAGATTACATTTCTGTCCGCAAAGTAACTTTTTGCGACACCTATTGCTTTCCCGACATGATCAATTCACTCTTCTCGACAGAGGCGGAAAGATCACGCCTTCGCCCGTCGAGAAGGAGAGCACGTGCCCCAAACCCCCCGCTGGCGGATGATCCTCACGGGGATCGTCGTGGCCGCCACCGGTCTGCTGGTCCCGCAGACCGCGGCACAGGCGGCGCCAGAGTCCGACAAGATAGACGCCGCCGTGCAGGCGCGGCTGGCGCAGGACGACAAGGCAACCTTCTGGGTCAGGATGAAGGGCTCCGCCGACCTCAGCGGCGCCCGCAGGGCCGCGACCAAGGAGCTGAAGGCCGAAGCCGTCTACGAGGCCAAGAGCGAGCGGGCGAAGTCCTCCCAGGAGGGCTTACGCACGTTACTCGACGCCCGCAAGGCCGAGTACACCCCCTACTGGATCGTCAACGCGGTCAAGGTGACCGCCGACGAGAAGCTGGCCGGCGAAATCGCCAAGCTGCCCGAGGTCGAGCGCATCCAGCCGATCCGCGTGCTGAACGTGCCGAAGCCGGACGAAGGCCAGGCGCAGAACCGGGTGAACGCCGTCGAGTGGAACATCGACCGGGTGAACGCCCCGCGCGTCTGGGAGGAGCTGGGCGACCGCGGTGAGGGCATCGTGGTGGCCAACATCGACACCGGCGTGCAGTTCGACCACCCCGACCTGACGGCCACCTACCGGGGCAGGAACCCCGACGGCAGCTACAGCCACGACTACAACTGGTTCGACCCGGCCCGCGTGTGCCCCTCGACCGCGCCGTGCGACAACAACGGCCACGGCACCCACACGATGGGCACGATGGTCGGCGCCAACGGCATCGGCGTGGCGCCGGGCGCGCAGTGGATCGCGGCCAAGGGCTGTGAGCTCAACACCTGCACCGACGCCTCGCTGCTCGCGGCCGGCCAGTGGATCGTGCGGCCGACCGACCTGAACGGCGACAACCCGCGCCCCGACCTCGCGCCGGACATCGTCAACAACTCCTGGGGCGGTGACGGCTTCGACCCCTGGTACAAGGAGGTCGTCGACTCCTGGATCGCCGCGGGCATCTTCCCCGCCTTCTCCAACGGCAACGAGGGCCCGTCCTGCCGCACCAGCGGCTCGCCCGGCCAGTACGTGACCGCCTACAGCGCCGGCGCCTTCGACGTGAACAACGCCCTGTACGCCCGCTCCAGCAAGGGCGAGGGCGAGAACGGCGAGATCAAGCCGAACATCGCCGCCCCCGGCGTCAACGTGCGCTCCTCGGTGCCCGGCAACGGCTACGACTCCTACACCGGCACCTCGATGGCATCGCCGCACGTGGCCGCCACGGTCGCGCTGATCTGGTCGGCGGCCCCGGGCCTGACCGGGGAGATCGAGACCACCAGGTCGCTGCTCGACGGCACCGCCGTGGACACCGCCGACACCAGCTGCGGCGGCACCGCGGCCGACAACAACGTGTGGGGCGAGGGCAAGCTCGACTCCTACGCCGCCGTCCAGGCCGCGCCCAAGGAGGGCCTCGGCGACCTGTCCGGCACGATCACGGCCGGCGGCGAGCCGCTGTCCGGCGTGACGGTCACCGTCACGGGCCCGCTGACCCGCACGGTCACGACCGGCGCCGACGGCACGTACGCGCTGCCCCGCCTGCTGCCCGGCGACTACCGGCTGACCGCCGCCAAGTTCGGCTACGCCGAGGCCACGGCGGACGTGACGATCACCGCCGAGCAGGCGACCACCTCCGACCTGACCATGACGGCCCAGGCGAACGCCGTGGTGTCGGGCACGGTCAGCACGGCGGGCACGCCCGAGGCGGGCGCCACCGTCGCGGCCGCGGGCACGCCGGTGAGCACGGTGACCGACGAGGCGGGCCGCTACAGCCTGACGCTGCCGCACGGCTCGTACGAGCTGACCGTCACGCCCTCCTCGCGCTGCTCCAGCACCGCGACCGCGGAGATCACGCTGGACGGTGACCTGACCGAGGACATCGAGCTGCCGCTGCGCGGCGACAACTTCGGCTACACCTGCGCCTCCGGCGCGCAGGCGTTCGTCGAGGGCACCGAGAAGCTGGCGCTGACCGGTGACGACGAGGCCGTGCAGGTCACGCTGCCGTTCCAGGTGCCGTTCTACGGAACCGGCCAGAGCCGGGCGTGGGTCGCCACCAACGGCTTCCTCACCTTCGCCACCGACCGGGCCACCGCCGCGGGCAACGTCCGGCTGCCGGCGAGCGGCACGCCGAACAACGCGGTCTACCCGTACTGGGACGACCTCATCGT
This sequence comes from Nonomuraea sp. NPDC049504, assembly GCF_040676845.1. Classification (NCBI taxonomy): domain Bacteria; kingdom Bacillati; phylum Actinomycetota; class Actinomycetes; order Streptosporangiales; family Streptosporangiaceae; genus Nonomuraea; species Nonomuraea sp. NPDC049504. The sequence goes on along the minus strand of NZ_JBFAPT010000016.1, from coordinate 10,453 downwards.
GGACGCACAGGGCGGCGTCTACACGGGCGTGACGGGCACCGCGCCGCACCGGCAGTTCGTGGTCGAGTGGCGCGACGTCACCTTCTACAACGAGACCGCGCAGCGGGTGTCGTTCGAGGCGCTGCTCGGTGAGGACGGCTCGATCGCGTTCCGGTACAAGGACATCGAGAGCGAGCGCGACAAGGGCCTCAGCGCCACCATCGGCGTCGAGAACGCCGCGGGCGACGACGCGCTGCAGTACTCCTACCAGGAGCCGGTGGTCGAGACCGGGCAGGGCCTGACCTTCACGGCCAGCCGGCACGGCCTGGTCACCGGCGCCGTCACCGACGCCAACGACGGCGAGCCCATCGCCGGGGCGACGGTGAAGGTGGGCGACGTGGCCACGTTCACGACCGGCGAGAACGGCACGTTCTACGGGCAGGTGCTGGCCGGCGACTACGACGTCGAGGTGTCCAAGGAGCACTACGGCACCTTCACCCAGCCCGTCACGCTCGCGCCGACCACGGTGACGCGGGTGGACACGGCCCTGGTCACCGGCCGGGTGAGCGCGTCGTCGGCGGAGCTGACCGTGGTGCAGCCGACCGACACCACCCGCAAGCGCACGATCGAGCTGACCAACCTCGGGGCGGCGACGCCGTACACGGTGACCGGCGGCTCGTGGTTCACGGTGTCGCCGGCGTCCGGGCAGCTCGCCAAGGGACAGAAGGCGAAGCTGACCGTGGAGGTGTCGAGCGCCGGGGTCGCCGCGGGCACGTACCGCTCGGGCACGCTGCTGGTGAAGTCGGCCAGCGGGCGGCAGCCGACCATCGAGGTCGCGGTGACCGTCGTGGTGCCCAAGCTGCAGGTCGCCGTGGACGTCGGCGCCAAGAAGAACACGGTGGACGCCGCCGGTGACACCTGGACGCCCGACAGGAAGTACAGCACCGGCGGTCACGGCTACGTGGCCGGCAGGAACAAGACGGTGAGCACGTCCAAGAGCATCTCCGGCACCACCGACCAGACGCTGTTCAAGACGGCGCGGGAGGACATGCTGGAGTACCGCTTCGACGACGTGCCGAACGGGACGTACACCGTCGAGCTGAACTTCGCCGACCTCGAGCGCACGCAGATGGGCAAGCGGGTGTTCGACGTGCTGGTCGAGGGAGAGCTGGCGATCCCGGCGCTCGACCTGGCCCTGGAGGCGGGCACGTACACGGCGGTGAGCAGGCAGTACACGGTGCGGGTGACCGACGGGCAGCTCAACGTGCGGTTCGCGGCCCGGCAGGGCTCGACGCTCGTCAACGGGCTGCGCATCTCGGAGCGTCCCGACAGGACGACGCCCTAGTGGTGCGCCCCTGAGATGACCCTGATGTGCGCCGCCCCGGGCTACTCGCCCGGGGCGGCGTATGTTACTGGTTGGTATATGAGACGCGTGCGGATAAGACGCGACCTTCCCGTGCCGATGCCCGACGGCGTGACGCTGCTCGCCGACCACTACGCGCCGCCGCACGGCGGTCCCGCCCCCGTCGTGCTCATGCGCTCCCCGTACGGGCGGCGCGGCATGCTCGGCTGGTACTACGGGCGCGGCTTCGCCCGGCAGGGCCTGCACGTCGTCATCCAGAGCTGTCGCGGCGGCTTCGGCTCGGGCGGCCTGCTCGACCCGCTCGGCGACGAGCACGACGACGGCCTGGCCACCATCGCCTGGCTGCGCGAGCAACCCTGGTACGGCGGCTCGTTCGCCATGTTCGGCCCCTCCTATCTCGGCTACACGCAGTGGGCCGTCGCGCCCTTCGCAGGACCCGAGCTGAAGGCGATGGCCACCCAGATCACCGCCTCCCAGTTCAGGGACGCCGCGTACGTGGGCGGCGCGTTCGCGCTGGAGTCGACGCTGAGCTGGACCACGCTCACCGACGGCATGTCGCGCAGGTTCGGCGGCGCCTCGGTGCTGACGGCGCCCCGCCTGACCCGCCGCGCGGTGCTGTCGGGGCGGCCGGTGGCGGAGCTCGACCTGGTCTCGGCGGGCCGGCCGCTCCGCTTCTACCAGGACCTGCTGGCCCATCACGCCGACCCGGCGGTCCCGTATTGGCACAAGCGGGATTTCTCCGCCAAGGTGGGCGAGGTGGAGGCGGCGGTGACGATGCTCGGCGGCTGGTACGACGTGTTCCTGCCGTGGCAGCTCAAGGACTACGCGGCGCTGCGGGCGGCCGGGCGGCGGCCGTACCTGACGATCGGCCCCTGGTACCACATCGACGCCAGGCACGGCCGCGCCACCATGGAGGAGGCGTCGGCATGGTTCCGCGCCCACCTGCTCGGCGACCGGTCGCGGCTGCGGCCCGACCCGGTGCGGATCCACGTCACGGGGGCGGGCGAGTGGCGCGACTACCCCGACTGGCCGGTGCCGGGCATGCGGGAGACGCGCTGGCACCTCCAGGACGGCTTCGGGCTCGGGCCCGGCGGGCCGCTGGAGGGCGGGCCCGACCGGTTCCGCTACCACCCGGACCACCCGACGCCGCGCATCGGCGGGCCCGTGCTGCTGGGCGACTCCAGGCCGCGCGACCAGCGGCGGCTGGAGGAGCGGCGCGACGTGCTGGTCTACAGCTCCCCCGCGCTGCGCTCGGCCGTGGAGGCGATCGGGCCGGTGCGCGCCGAGCTGTACGTCCGCTCCAGCACGCCGTACGTGGACGTGGTGGTGCGGGTGTGCGACGTGCATCCGGACGGGCGGTCGTACAACGTGTGCGAGGGGGTCAGGCGGTTGGGACCTGGGGCCACCGACGAGGACGGCGTGCGGCGGGTGGAGGTGGATTTGTGGCCGATCGGGCACCGGTTCAGGCGCGAGCACCGGATCCGGGTGCACGTGGCGGCGGGGGCGTACCCGACGATCGCCCGCAATCCCGGCACCGGCGAGCCGCTCGGCTCAGGGGGCGGGCGGATGGTGCTGGCCGACGTCGAGGTGTTCCGTTCGACCGAGCGGCCGTCGGCCGTGGTGCTGCCGCTGTGCGCGCCGCGCGGCTGATGTCGCTGGTCCTGCTGCTGCAGGCCAGGGGCGGGATGACGGCGGCCGAGCTGGCCAGGGAGCTGGAGGTCTCCGAGCGCACGGTGCACCGCGACGTGCTCGCGCTGTCGGAGGCGGGCGTGCCGGTCTACGCCGATCGGGGGCGCGGCGGGGGGTACCGGCTGCTCGACGGGTACCGTACCCGGCTGACCGGGCTGGACAGGGCCGAGGCCGAGGCGCTGTTCCTGTCGGGGGTGCCGGCGGCGCTGCGCGAGATGGGGCTGCAGGACGTCGCGGCGGCGGCCCGGCTGAAGGCGGCGGCGGCGCTGGCCCCCGCGCTGCGCGACGCGCCCGCGACGGCCGCGCAGCGCTTCCACCTCGACGCGCCGGGCTGGTTCGCGGGCGACGACCCGCCGCCCGCCGCGCTGGCGCCGCTGGCCAGGGCGGTGTGGCGGGACCGGCGGGTCTCGGCGGTCTACAAGGACGTGCTGCGGGTGCTCGAGCCGTACGGGCTGGTGCTCAAGGCGGGGGTCTGGTACCTGGCGGCGCGGCACAGGGGGCGGTTCCTGATCTTCCGGGTGCACCGGTTCGGCGAGGTGTCGGTGCTGCGGGAGACGTTCGACCGGGACCAGGACTTCGATCTCGCGGCCTTCTGGGCGGGGCAGGCGGCGCTGTTCGCCAGGTCGCTGCTGCGGGAGGAGATCACGCTGCGGCTGACCGGGCGCGGCGTGCGCATGCTGCGGCACGTGGCCGACCCGGCGGCGGTCGAGGACGCGATGGCCTCGCTGCGCGAGGACGGGACCGTGCGGCTGGCGGTGGAGTCGCTGCCGGTGGCGTTCTCGCAGGTGCTGCGGTTCGGGCCGGAGGCGGAGGTGCTCGGGCCGCCCGAGTTGCGGGCGATGATCGCCGACGCCGCCGCGCGCATGGCCCGCCTGTACGGATCTGACCGCCCGTCCTGACAGGGCCTCACTGACTGTTGTGGACGGATGACCGCTCGTCGCGGGCAACCGACCACTCGCCGATCAATGGCGGCACTCCCCACCGGGGCGGAGTTATGGTGCTGAACGTCGCGCCCGCATGGTCGTCTCATATGCCGAGATATCAATTCGGCATTTAGGCCAAACCGTAACATGCCGTTCATTGGGATTAATCCCCATGAAAAGCTAATCTCCCTCCGTTGACGCAAAGTCAGGAGCATGGTCACCGCCAGCGCCTGATCTACCCATCGGAGGGCCGGATGACTATCGGGGATCCCGGGCAGCCACGCACCGACCGCAGCCCCTGGAACTGGCTGCTGATCGTGCCCATCGTGCTGCCGTTGCTGACGTTCCTGTACAACTTCGACGAGCCGCGCCTGTTCGGCTTCCCGTTGTTCTACTGGCTGCAGATCGCCTTCATCATCGTCGGCGTCGGCACCACCACTCTCGTCTACCGGATGACGAAGTGAGCGCTCACACGACCGAGCTGGTCGTCTTCATCCTGCTGTTCCTCATCGTCAGCGGCATGGGCTTCGTCGCCGCCCGCTGGCGCCGCCCCACCGACCTCGCCAGCCTCAACGAGTGGGGGCTCGGCGGGCGCAGCTTCGGTTCCTGGATCACCTGGTTCCTCGTCGGCGGCGACCTCTACACCGCCTACACCTTCGTCGCGGTGCCCGCGCTGGTGTTCAGCTCGGGCGCGCTCGGGTTCTACGCGCTGCCGTACACCGTGGTCGTCTACCCGCTGGTGTTCCTGGTGCTGGCCCGCATGTGGTCGGTCTCGCACGTGCACGGGTTCGTCACGCCCGCCGACTTCGTCAGGGCCCGCTTCGGCTCGCCCACGCTGGCGCTGGCCATCGCGATCACCGGGCTCATCGCCACGATGCCGTACATCGCGCTGCAGCTCGTCGGCATCGAGGCCGTGCTGAAGACGATGGGCATCACCGGGCACCTGCCGATCATCATCGCGTTCGCCATCCTGGCCGCCTACACCTACCAGTCCGGCCTGCGGGCGCCCGCGCTGATCGCGTTCGTCAAGGACTCGCTCATCTACATCGTGATCCTGGCCGCGGTCATCTACATCCCGGCCAGGCTCGGCGGCTGGGACTCGATCTTCGACGCGGCCAAGGCCAAGTTCGACGCCACTCCGGCCGAGGGTGACGGCTTCATCCTCAACGCCAACAACCAGCTCCAGTACGTGACGCTGGCCTTCGGCTCGGCGCTGGCGCTGTTCCTCTACCCGCACAGCCTCACCGGCGTGCTCGCCTCCAAGAACCGCAACGTCATCAAGCGGAACATGTCGGCGCTGCCCGCCTACAGCTTCGTGCTCGGCCTGATCGCGCTGCTCGGCTTCATGGCCATCGCGGCCGGCACCAAGCCGGTCGTCACCGACGGCAAGGCCGACGCCAACACGATCGTGCCGCAGCTGTTCAACGACATGTTCCCCGACTGGTTCGCGGGCGTCGCGTACGCCGCCGTCGGCATCGGCGCGCTCGTGCCGGCCGCCATCATGTCGATCGCGGCGGCCAACCTGTTCACCCGCAACATCTACCGCGAGTACATCAACAAGACCGCCACCGACGCCCAGGAGGCCAACGTCTCCAAGATCGTGTCGCTGCTGGTCAAGGTGGGCGCGGTGCTGTGCATCCTGCTGCTCGACCCGCAGTTCTCGATCGACCTGCAGCTCATCGGCGGCGTCATCATCCTGCAGACGCTGCCGTCCGTGGCGCTCGGCCTCTACACGCGCTGGCTCCACAAGGGCGGGCTCATCGCGGGCTGGGCGCTCGGCCTGGCGGCCGGCATGTGGATGCTGTACCTCATCCCCAACCCGGCCAACGGCAAGGCGCACTTCGGCGGGTCGGCGTTCCCGCTGGCGAACTTCGGCTTCGACACCAAGATGACGATCTACGCCGGGTTCCTGGCGCTGATCGTCAACCTGGTGGTGGCGGTGCTCGGCACGGTCATCCTGAAGGCGGCCAAGGTCGCCGACGGCGGCGACGCCACCAAGCAGGACGACTACTTCGCCGACGAGGGCGACCCGAAGGTCAAGGACCTGGACCTCACCGGTTCCCACTGATCCCAGGGGTTTTCGCGGCCCGCTTCCCGCATGGGGGGCGGGCCGCTGCTCATTGCGTCTGGAGGTAGGCGGGGTTGGCGACCTCCAGCTTCGCGCGTACGGACTCCTCCAGGGCGGCGAGCAGGCGCTCGTCGTCCGGGAGGCGGCCCGCGCGGATGGCCTCCGCCAGCTCGGCCTCGTCCGCGACGCCCAACCCGGCCAGGCGGGCCGCGTGCCGATCGGCCTGGGCGGGGCCCAGGTCGATCTCCCGCTCGACCATGGCCAGCACGTTGACGGCCACCCGGGTGTGGAAGCGGACCCGGCCCTCCACGGCCGGAAGCACGTCGGTCTGCAGGAACTCGCGGACGGCGGCCACCAGCTGCGCCGCGCTCGGGACGTCATGCGGGTCGATACCTGTCACACCGTCCTCCCTAACACGCCACCCGCCCGATCCCAAGGCCCGTCCAGCACAGCACGCGCCCGATCCCAGGACCTGTCCAGCGCAGCACGCGCCCGGCCCCAAGGCCCGCCCCGCACGCCACCCGCCCGGCCCCGGGCCGGGCCGGTACGTCGGGGCTCGCCGCCATAGCCTGTGGGGCGAGCCCCGACGTACCGGAAATGTCTCCTTTTATCTGGGTCCGATCATGTCGGGGTTAGTCTGCGGCCATGCAGACACAGTCCCCCCTTGCTCCGCCCCACCTGCTCACCCCCCGCCTGATCCGGGCCGAGATCTTCGTCGTGTTGTCGGTGTCGCTCGGGGCGAGTGCGCTGGTGGCGTTCGTCCGGCTGATCGGGGCGCTCACCGCTCCCCGAGAGCTGAAGGGGCAGCAGGCCGTGCTGGTCGGGTCGATGGCGCCCGGCCGGCCGTGGCTGGATCTGACGCTGCAGCTGGTGCAGATCGCGGTGGCGGTGGCGCCGGTGGGGCTGGTGGCGTACCTGATGGTGCGCTCGAACGAGTCGCTGCGGACGATCGGCGCCGACTTCCGCCGGCCGGGCGGCGACCTGCTGCGCGGCGCGGCGCTCGCGGCGGCGATCGGCGGGTCGGGGCTGGCGTTCTACCTCGCGGTGTGGGCGGCCGGGGTGAACCTGACCGTCGTGCCGGGAGCGCTGCCGGAGGTGTGGTGGCAGGTGCCGGTGCTGCTGCTGGCCGCGGCGCAGAACGGGGTGCTTGAGGAGGTCGTGGTCGCCGGCTACCTGCTGCACCGGCTGGGGCAGGCCGGGTGGACGCCGTGGAAGGCGGTCGTGGTGTCGTCGCTGCTGCGCGGGTCGTACCACCTGTATCAGGGTTTCGGGGGGTTCGTCGGGAACGTGGTGATGGGGCTGGTGTTCGGGCGGCTCTACCAGCGGTGGGGGCGCGCGATGCCGCTGATCGTGGCCCACACGCTGATCGACGCGGTCGCCTTCGTCGGGTACGCGTTCCTGCGCGGCAAGGTGAGCTGGCTGCCGTGAGACCGTTGACCAGAACGACGTTCTGTTGTTGGGTCGGTGCATGACCTTCGCGGTGCCCGACAGTGTCCGGCCGGTGCGTGAGGCGGTGCACGCGTTCATCACCGAGCGGGTCGAGCCCGCCGAGCCCGTGCTCCACCGGGGCGGGCCCGAGGCGGCGGCGGTGCTCGGCGAGCTGCGCGAGCAGGCCAGGAAGGAGGGCCTGTGGGCGCTCGGCCACCCGCGCGAGCTGGGCGGGGGCGGGCTGCCGTTCCTCGACTACGTGTACGTCAACGAGGTGCAGGGACGCAGCGAGTACGGGCAGCTCGCGCTGGGGACGTACACGCTGCAGGACTCGCTGATGCTGCACGAGCACGCCTCGCCCGAGCAGCGCGAACGCTACCTGGAGCCGCTGGTGCGCGGCGACATCTCGCCGAGCTTCGCGATGACCGAGCCGGCCGTCTCCAGCAGTGACCCCACCCAGCTCGCCACCACCGCCGTGCTCGACGGGGACGAATGGGTGATCAACGGGCACAAGTGGTTCACGACGGGGGCGTCGCGGGCGGCGTACACGACCGTGATGTGCCGCACCGAGCCCGACGCGCCGCCGCACCTCGCCTTCTCCATGATCCTGGTGCCGACGGACACGCCGGGCTACACGATCGTGCGCGAGACGCCGGTGCTGGGGCTCGACGGGGCGCACTGCGAGGTGCGGTACGAGGACGTCCGCGTACCGGCCGCCAACCTGCTCGGGCCGCGCGGGCAGGGCTTCGTCATCGCCCAGAAGCGGCTCGGCCCCGGGCGGATCTTCCACTGCATGCGCTGGCTCGGCCAGGCGCAGCGGGCCTTCGACCTGATGTGCCGGCGGCTGCACGAGCGGCGCGCGTTCGGCGAGCCGCTGGCGGCCAAGCAGCTCATGCGGCAGCACGTGTTCGACTCCTACACCGAGATCCAGTCGGCGCGGCTGCTCACGCTGCAGGCCGCCGAGGCGATCGACGCGCGCTCGCAGGCGCGCGTCGAGATCGGGGCGATCAAGGTGGTGGGGGCGCGGATGCTGCACAACGTCATCGACCGGGCCATTCAGGTGTACGGGGCGGCGGGCCTCACCCCGGACACCCCGCTCGACCGGATGTACCGGCACGCGCGCGCCGGGCGCGTCTACGACGGGCCTGACGAGGTGCACGTCGACTCGGTGGGGCGGCGCATCCTGGGCGTGTACGCGGCGGGCGGCACCTGGGAGTTCGGCCTGCGATGAGCGACCCGTACGCGATCGTCGAGGCGGCGTTCGGGACGGGAGCCGAGGTGGTGACGTGCACCCGCCTGCCCGGCGGCGCGTCCCGGGAGACCTGGTCCCTCGACGTGGTCACGGGGACCGGCGACCGGCACGACCTGATCCTCCGGCTCGACTCCCCCGGCCTGCCCGCCGCGCCCGGCCCGGCCGCGACCACAACCGCCCCAGCGGCAGATGGTGCGGCTGCGGGTGTGGGGCTGTGGCTGGGGCTGGGGCTGGCGGCGGAGGCGCGGCTGATGCGGGCCGCCGCCGAGGCCGGGGTGCCGGTGCCGGAGATCGTCGCGTGCGGGCCGTCGTACATCCTGATGACGCGCGTGGCAGGCGAGACGATCCCGCGCAAGATCCTCCGGGACGACGCCTTCGCGGCGGCCCGGCCGCTGCTGGCCCGGCAGTGCGGGCAGGCGCTGGCGGCGATCCACCGCATGCCGCTGTCGGTGGCGCCGCCCGGCGGGCCGCCCGGCGGGCCGGAGGATCCGTTGGTGCGCTGGCGGGCGGTGCTTGATCAGCTGGGCGAGCCGCATCCGGTGTTCGAGCTGGCGCTGCGCCGGCTGGCGGCGGACCGGCCGCCCGCGCGCCCGCCCGCCGTGGTGCACGGCGACTTCCGCAACGGCAACCTCATCGTCGGCCCCGAGGGCATCAGGGCGGTGCTCGACTGGGAGCTGGCCCATGCCGGCGACCCCCTTGAGGACCTGGGGTGGCTGTGCGTCAAGGCGTGGCGGTTCGGCTCGCCGCTGCCGGTGGGCGGGTTCGGCGGGTACGACGAGCTGATCCGCGCGTACGAGGAGGCCGGCGGGCGGCCGGTGGACCGCGAGTCGCTGCGGTGGTGGGAGACGTTCGGGGTGCTGAAGTGGGGCGTCATCTGCGTCATGCAGACGATGCGGCACCTGCGCGGCGGCACCCGTTCGGTGGAACTGGCCGCGATCGGGCGGCGCGTGTGCGAGACGGAGTGGGACCTGCTGGGCCTGCTCCGCGAGAAGTGACCGCCCGCGTGCTCAGAGTGGGGTCACCGCGGCGGTGACGGCGTCCACGAGGCTCTGGACGACGCGGTCGCGCGGGACCTCCGGGTGGTCCAGCCACCAGTCGCAGGTGGACTGCACCATCCCGACGAACGCGTGCCCGAGCACCTGCGCCCGCACCGGGTCGGGCACCACCCGTTCCGCGGCCAGCACCGCGCCCAGCTCCTCGCCCAGGCTGCGGACCAGGGAGGTCATCTGGGAGCGGACCCGGCTGTCCTCGGCGCCGGCGCGGTGGAACAGGGAGCGGTAGAGGTTGAGGTTGGCCGAGACCAGGTCGAAGTAGAGGTCGACGGCCGCCGTGGCGCGGCCGCGCAGATCCGTGCCGGCTTCGGCGAACCGGGGCTTGAGCTGCGCGACGACCGTGCCGACGTGGCGGTCGGCCAGCGCCTGATAGAGGCCGTGACGGTCGCCGAAGTGGCGGTAGAGGACGGGCTTGGTGATGCCGGCCGCGGCGGCGATGGCGGCCATCGAGACGCCGGGGCCCTCGGCGGCGATGGCGCGGTCGGCGGCGTCGAGCAGCGCCCTGCGCCGATCAGGATCCCGCCCGCTCACCCGCCCAGGATAGATCGCCTGCGGGCCGGGAGCAGTGCGGAGAGCACGAGGAAGGCGCCGGTGAGCGCGTACAGGCCGGTCATCCCGGCGCCCGCCGCGGCCGGCCCCGTGCCCAGCCGCCTGAGCTGGTCATCGAGTCGGCCGTCACGTCGCTCGGCGTGGACCGGC